>JADGQN010000175.1 GCA_017881765.1 Syntrophobacterales bacterium
CGCCGACCGGACGAAACGGTTTGCCAGGACCATGTTCTTGATAGTTGTTGGTTCAAAGAGCTTGGACACGCTTCACTCTCCGACAAATGTCATCTCATGCTCAATGGGGTCAGGGTTGACACGCTCCATGTGAATCTTGGCTCCGTACCACTCGCGCTCCTTTCCGGCCGCGACCAATCTTTATATCACAAATGGGGAAGGAGTTTCTGAGAAAAAATAGTGACCTTGACAATTGACACCGCCCATATCTAATGCTACCTTTCTCACAGAATGCGTGGCATGGATAAGGCTCAACAATATCAGGAATTGAGAAACAAGACGGTACCGGGGCTCTTCCTCGAAAGAGTAAGAACCGTTCCCGATGAAGTCGCGTACAGGGCAAAAAAACTGGGCATCTACGAAGAGCGCACATGGCTCGACTTTCATCAGTTGGTCGCTCGTTGCGCAATCGGATTTGCGCAATTGGGGGTTGAGCACGGCGATCGTGTCGCCTTCATGGGCGATCCCTGCGAGGAATATACGATTTGTGAACTCGCTGCCCAGGCATTGGGAGCAATAACGTACGGGATTTATCCTACCTCTTCGTCCGCAGAGTTGCTGCGCCTGATGACTGATGGCAAGGCCTGCGTGTTCGTTGCCGGTAACCAGGAGTATCTGGACCGAATTCTGCCGCTTTCCAAAGAGCTTTCCGCTCTGGAGCACGTGATCATTATCGACACCAGGGGGATGCTCGGGTACGACCACTCTTCATTAGTCAGTTACGAAAAGCTTTCTGAAAAGGGGGCGGAGCAGCTCGCGTCAAGGCCTGGCGCTCTGGAAGATATCGTGAGCAGCGTCAAACCGTCGGACGGACTGTGCATCGTATACACGTCCGGAGCCACAGGCCACCCGAAGGGTGTTCTCATTAGTCATGGAAAACATTTAGCCGCCACCCAAGCATTGATCGAGCATTATCCCGTGCTGCTTGAACGTTCACATCGAACCGTGGTCTATCTACCGTTATCCAACGTTATCGGGAGGGTGGCCGCCTTGACGTTGCCCTTACTGGCCCCTGTAATTCCGCACTACGGTGAAGACATAGAGGATCTGAATCAGACGTTTTTCGAGGTTGCCCCAACGGTCTTGTTTACCGTGCCGAACTATCTGAAGAAATTTGCCTCCGGCATTCTTATTGATATCGAAAATTCGAGCGCCTTAAAAAAACTGGCATACACGATCGCGATAAGCATAGGCCGTCAGCACTTGAACAACGTCTGGGAGAAGAAAAGAGACGTCCTGTGGAAACTTGTCTATCTTTTTTGCCGCTGCGCGGTGTTTCGGCCGATCCTTAATAAAATTGGATTTGATAAAGTGAGGATTGCTCTTTCAACGGGAGCGCCTCTTCCTTCTCAGCTCATGGCCCTGTGGCAAATTTACGGTCTCAATCTCTCCGAAGCATACGGCATGGCTGAAATGGGAGGAGGAATCATTTCCGCACAAAGGCCGAACTATCCAAGGCCCGGGGATGTTGGCAAACCTTTGGCCTGCCTGGAGGTGATGCTTTCCGATACGGGAGAGATCCTGGTCCGCGGGGAAGAACTGTTTGAGTGTTACTGGGACAATCCGGAGCTCACCGATGAGTTTCGGGACCTCAAGGGCTGGCTTCGCACGGAAGACGCAGGGGAATGGACGGCTGACGGTGGCCTCAAAATCCTGGACCGCATCAGCGACTCCGTTTCTCACCCGGATAAAAAGAGGATCAGCCTGACGACGATTGAAAGTGCTCTAAAGTCGAGTCCCTATATCAATGAGGCCGTGGTGGTGGGCAAAGATCGAGCATACCTTTCTTCGCTTATCGAGATCGACTTCGAGGCGGTTTCTGATTGGGCGAGTCGGCATAATCTTCCCTTTACGGGCTTCACCGGTCTCATTCAGCACCCTGCTGTCATTGCGCATATCGGGAAGGAGATAGACCGCGTCAACAGCGAGCTCAAATCCCATGAGCAGATACATGAGCAGATACAGGCTTTCAGGATCATACCGGGAGAATTGACTCCGGCCGAGGATGGAGCATTGGTAACCCCAACACGAAAGATTAAGCGCAAGTTTGTTTACAGGAAGTTCGAGACGCTCATTGAATCGATGTATGAGAGCACGTAGGACGTCCGCCCCGCTAGGACGTAGGACGTCCACCACGCCTTCGGCATGATTAGGACGAGAGGGGTCCGGATGAAGAATATGAACGTATCAAGTTCACTATCGTCCCAGCCCGAAGGGCGGACATCCCAGCGTCAGCGGACATCCTACGTCCGAACGAAGTGGACAATGCTTAAAAAAACAGGGAGGTGGAGTATGTTGAAGAAAGGTCTGTTCGGAATGGTTTTATCAGTTGCTCTTGTGGCTATGTTTTTTGTGCCGGCATACGCTGCACCGGAACCTTATCTGGTCGGAGCAGCTATCTCGATTACGGGGCCCGGATCGGAACCGTTGGCCCCTATCAAGGATGCGCTGGACATTTACTTCAAGGACGTCAACGCAAAAGGAGGTATCAACGGCCATCCTGTAAAGCTCCTGATAGAGGATACGATGAACGAACCATCCAGGGCGGCAACACAGGCGAGACAACTCGTCACCCAGAATAAGGTGAGCCTCCTCATACTGGCCGGCTTGTCCAGCCTTTATGCTCCGGTAGTCCAGGTGGCTGAGCAGTATAATGTGCCGTTGCTCTTTTTAGGCGTCTGTCCCCCGGAGACATACCCGCCCAAAGCAGATCCAAATCAGTTTTGTTCTACTGCATTCGGCATGAAATTCGATAGCAGTTTTGCGGTCCCCTTTATACATGAGCAGTCAAAAGGTTCTTCTCTGAAATTGGCCCTGGAGGCCATGAATGTGCCCCTGTCGCGCAATGAGATTGATTGGGCTGAACAGTTGGCCAAGAGCATGGGCATTGAAGTTGTGGATAAGGAAGTCACTCCGCCTCCTACCGCCGACTTTACACCATTTGCGACCAAGATGAAGAGTTCAGGAGCCACCTGGGCGTATAGCTATGGTCCATGGGGAATGGAAGTGAGGACATTCGAAGCATTGCGGAAACTTGGCTGGAAGGGAAAGTACCTGGCATATGGTCATATACAGGCCGAAGATGAACTGAAGCGCCTTAAGGATGACGATTTTTATGTTTACGGAACGAACGCCTTCTTTACCGACAATACCCAGGCGCACCAAAGAATCAAGGCGATGAGCGAAAAGGAAAAAACTGTCTATCCTTATACCCAGCTGACGGACGGCTGGATCGGGGCAACCGTTATCGAGGAAGTGCTGAAGAAGGTGCCCTGGCCGGCCACGCCGGACAAGGTACGGGAGTCGATGAATCAGGTGAAAGTTGATACGCAGGGGCTCAAGGGAGGGCCGATTGTCTGGACCAAGACGAATCACTATCGAACCACCGGCTACTACAGGGCCTATAAATGGGATTCGAAGAAAAATGCAGTTGTAATCGCCAAAGACTGGACAGCGATAGAAGTGAAGTAGGGTCCAAGGGTTCGAGGGTCCAAGGGGCCAAGTCTTAATAATGAAGAGAACTATCGACCTTGCCTTAAGAAGACAGGGTCCGAGTCTTTTCTAGAACCCTTGAACCCTAGGACCCTAGAACCCTCAACTATGAGGTCATCATGCAGATCATCGTTAATACCGTCGTCCTGGCTTCTCTCTATAGCCTGATAGGCTGCGGGTTTGTACTGATCTATAGAGCAAGCCGGGTCGTCAATCTTGCGCAGGGAGAATTGATGGCCATGGGGGGCTATTTTCTCTTTACCGTGGCGATGGGCCTATTCAAGGAGCCCATCCCATCGTTTCTCGTGGCTTCCGTTTTTAGTGTGGGCCTGGGTTTCATCATCTATTTTTTCCTGATGCGTTTCATGGCCGGTGAATCTGTTTTTGCAGCTATCCTTTCGACTATAGCCCTCGGGATCCTGCTCCGGGGGCTCATCACCTTGATCTGGACCTCGCAGCTCTGGCATCCGCTCGAGAAGATGGGCATAACGAATGCCTCTCACACGCTGGTCAAGGATGCGGTTATTTCAACGTTCGGGATCGTAACGGTTCTCAGCGCTTTTTTTATCTACCTGGCGCTGTTTCTCTGCCTCAAGTTCACGCGCTGGGGTCTGAGGATGCAGGCTGTGGGGGAGAACCCCCTTTTGGCCTCGCGAAGAGGGATCAAGCTGCATAACTATTATGCGCTTTCGTGGGGAGTGGCGGCGTTCACCGGCGGTTTCGCGGGCATGATCCAATCGTGCGACGCCATTCTGGAACCGGGTATGGTCGCCATCGGCTTGAAGACTTTTCCGGTTGTCCTGGTGGGCGGTCTGGATAGCCTCGCAGGCGTGATTCCAGGGGCGTTCGTGGTGGCCATAGCAGAAGTCATTGCCATCAACTACATCAGCCCTCAGGCGAGCGAAGCGGCGCCGTTTGTCGTGCTCCTGATCATGTTGCTGATCCGGCCGTGGGGTCTTTTCGGCACCAAGGAAGAGCTGGAGAGGGTTTGAGATGGCGTTCGCAAGCGGCTATTTCAAAACCTCGTATAAGGCCGACCTCTCGCTTGTAGAGACTCGGACCCGATGGCTGTTTCTGGCAATACTGATTATCGGACTGATCTGCTTTCCCTTTATTGCTTCACCTTTTCTGCTCGACCTCGCGAGTCAGGTCTGCCTTTCTTTGATCGGGGCTGTAGCGTTGATGCTTCTGACAGGCTATGCCGGTCAGATCTCCCTCGGGCACGCCGGTTTCATTGCCGCCGGAGCTTACGTGACCGCCATTCTTTTTAAGGAATTTAACGCCCCTATCTGGGTGACCTTGCCTGCCTCGGGGCTTGTTGGAGCCATCCTGGGCATCATCTTCGGACTTCCGTCGTTGAGATTGAAGGGCGTCTATCTGGCCTTGAGCACCCTGGCCATGCATTTCATTGTTGTCTATATGGGCGCCGAATATGAGTCAAGAAGAGGTTTTGCAACGGGTATCGTCATCAAACCTCCATCCATCGGGCCTTTCATCATAAGAGATCCGCTCGTCTGGTATTTCCTGGCGCTTATTGCCGCAGTCGCAGCGCTCCTGTTTTCAATTAACCTGGTGCGCTCCCGTTCGGGCAGGGCCTGGGTAGCGATCCGGGACAGGGAAGTAGTGGCTGAAGCCATTGGCGTGAAGGTGCCTCTTTATAAATTGTCCGCATTCGTGACCGGGGCTGTCATGACCTCTATCTCCGGCTGCCTGTTTGCTTATTACAGGGGGTTCGTCTCTGTAGAGGCCTATTCTCTGTTCCTCACGATTCAATACGTTGCGATGATCATCATAGGAGGGTTGGGGACAATCCTCGGGGCCGTGCTAGGAACGATCTTTGTGGTGCTGCTCCCTTACACAATCGACGCGGTTGGAAGAGCGCTCCAGGTTCCCGCTCGCTTAACGACCTACATGTTCGCCATCCAGTATGCCAGCTTCGGACTAATCATGATTATTTTTCTCGTGGTGGAACCAGGAGGCCTTGTAGCGGTCTGGAATCGAATAAGAAACTATTTCATCCTCTGGCCGTTTAAGCGCAGGCCTATGGGAAGGTAACGAGATGACCCGGAACGGTGGAGAGGGCCTGCTCAACGTCGAAAATATGGGTGTGGTCTACAATAACGTCTCCGCGGCAACCCATGGTGTTTCTCTGAAGGTTTACAAAAACGAGATCGTGGCCCTGCTCGGGACAAACGGGGCAGGGAAGTCATCCGCTCTGAAAGCGATTTCCGGTTTTCTGGGGATCGACAATGCTAGAGTCGTGGAAGGCTTTATCGAATTCAAGGGTGAGCGCATCCAGAATCAGCCTCCTCATGCGATTACGCTGAAGGGGATCGCCCTCGTACCGGAGTGGGGTAAAGTATTTGAAAACCTGACCGTTGAAGAGAACCTGGAAGTATGCGTCCCCGCGGCAAAGCGCCAGGTGAAGAAGCAGGATATTGCTCAGTTGCTCGAATATTTCCCTCCTCTGCAAAAGGCCAAAAAACGCCTGGCGGGCTATCTCAGCGGAGGGGAGCGGCAGATGCTCTCCATATCCACGGCCCTTTTGTGCAAGCCCGATTTGCTGCTGGTCGATGAATTATCCCTGGGATTGGCGCCGGTCATCGTCGACGAACTGATGGGCCTTTTGAAGATCATCCGGGATGAACAGGGTGTGACTATCCTGCTGGTGGAACAGAATGCGTTGGCTGCCCTTGGGATAGCCGACTATGGTTATGTGATCGAGAATGGCCGCATTGTCTTCGCAGGGACCGCAGGGACGCTCCTGAGTCACAAGGACATCCAGGAATTTTATCTGGGGCAGGCTGATCGGGAATCGCGAACGAGCTATCGTGACGTCAAACAGTACCGGCGAACGCGAAGGTGGTATGGATAAACCAATCGATTTGAGCATTAAAGCGATAAGCCTCGCCATTGGCGGGCTCAAGATCCTTAGTGGCATATCCTTCGATGTGTATAAGGGAGAACTGCTGGCCCTCATAGGCCCGAACGGAGCAGGAAAAACAAGTCTGCTCAACTGTATCAGCGGGATTTACAATCCGACAGGAGGAGAGATCCTTTTCAACGGGATGGATCTGGCAAGACGTACGTCTCATGAGGTGGCCGAGGCCGGTATTGCGCGTACCTTCCAGCTTACGGAGCTGTTCAAACATATGAACGTTTTGCAGAATCTGCTCTCAGGCAGACATTTGAAGATGAAGAGCGGTTTACTTTCGAACGGCTTCTTTTGGGGCAAGACCATCAAAGAAGAAGTAGAGCATCGGCAAGCGGTAGAGAAGATAATTGAGTTTCTGGAGCTCGGGAAATACCGTAAGACCGAGAGTGCGGGCCTGCCCTACGGGACCCAGAAAATTGTGGGGCTGGGCAGGGCCCTTGCCATGGAACCGCAGCTGCTCTTGCTCGATGAACCGTCAGCGGGCATGAATCGCCAGGAAAAGGAAGATATCGCCCGATTCATTCTGAGGATAAAGCATGAAATGGGTTTGACTATTATCTGGGTGGAACATGATATGCAGCTCGTTGGAGACCTCGCCGATCGAATCGTCGTTTTGAATTTCGGGACAAAGATCGCAGAGGGAAAACCGGACCAGGTTTTGAGCGATCCCACGGTAATAGAGAGTTATCTTGGCACGAGGGCCGGCGCGAAGTAAACTATAGGGGAAGACGCATTTCGAATATGCCTGGAGGTCACTATGGCTGCTGAACCGGAGCAACTTTTCGAGGAGAGGCTGGCGCGCTATCAGGCGACTATCGCGTTAGAGCCGACAGATCGGATGATGGTCGCAGGCACGGGGGCGAACAATTTTGCGGAGATCTATGCTGGTTATTCCCGGCAAGAGATTATGTATGACATCAATAAGTGGATGGCAGCCGAATCCAAGTTTGCAGAGGACTTTCCCCAGATCGACATCTTGCGCGCCGGGCGCATCTGGGGGCCTATGTTCGAGGCCGTTGGGTTCAGGTTGTACAGGCTTCCGGGACGAGACCTTCCGGCGAATACCGATTTTCAGTTTGTGGAAGGCGAATGGATGAAAGCGGACGAGTATGACCTGTTGATCGACAGTCCGGTTGAGTTCATGATGGAGCGGAGGCTGCCCCGCATTTTCGGCGAGTTCAAGGAGAAGGGATCTGCCCGATCTTATATGGCCTTTCTGAAAAGCGGCATGGCCTATGTGCTGATGGGCCAGCTGATGCGGGAGAAGGCGCTCAATCTCGAAAAGAAATATGGGCTGCCCCAACCGATGCAAGGGAAAATGTCAGCCCCTTTCGACATCCTGGCCGACGGATACCGGGGACTACAGGGGATCATGATCGACCTGTTCGAGCGACCGGGTAAGGTCACAGCCGCCTGTGAAGCCCTCATCCCCGACCTGGTTAATTGTGCGATTGCTGAAGCTGATCCTCTCAAGCGCTATCCCATCTTTATGCCTCTTCATCGGGGGAACCATCCCTTTCTATCTCCCAAGCAGTTCAATACCTTCTACTGGCCTCCTCTGTACAAAGCGATCACACTCCTGATCGAGGCAGGCTACACAATCCGCGCCTTTCTCGAAGGGGACTGGACTCCCAACTGGCATCACTGGAATGAGTTTCCGAAAGGCAAAATTTTATGCGACATCGACAACAAGGCCGATATTGTGAAGGCGAAGCAGGATATCGGTGGCACTGTCTGCCTGGCAGGAGGCATACCTGACCGTATGTTCATGCTGGGGACACCGGAGGAGATGCGTACCAGGGTGAAGGAGTTGTGCGAAACGGTAGGGAAAGACGGGGGCGTCATCCTGAATGGCGGGTGCGCCATTCCGTATCTGACGAAGCCCGAGAATTTCAGGGCTTTTATAGATGCGACCCTGGAGTACGGGAATTACAGCAATACGGTCAAACCGAAGCTGAAAAAGGCTCCTGCTACGCCGGCAGGCGGGCCTGTCCCGGGACATCCACCTAGAGTGATCACACCATGGGAGGTGAAGGCTAGTGAGTTGGGTGAAGTGATGGGCGATGAGGGGATGCTCAAAGAAACCTGGGAGATGCTGGAACGGAGGGCATTTTGCTGGCTTCACTTTTGGGACTGGTAAACTGACCGATGGACGAGGGACGATCGCGCTGCGCGCTCGGACGACCGTCACGCGAAGCGTGACTAGGACGAGGGGCGCACGACCGTAGGACGTAGGAAGTCCGCATCACGTTCGTTATATCGTCCTAGACCGAAGGGCGGTCGTCCTAGTGAGCATAGCGAACGATCGTCCTAGCGAAGCGGTCGTCCCAGTCGCACAAAGTGCGACGATCGATCTTTATAAAGGAGGGGATGAGACATGGCAGCATTGGCTGAATTGACGCAAGCGTTGGTTGACCTTAAGAAAGAAGAAGTGCTTGCTATGGTTGACGATCAGCTGAAGGAGAAAACGCCTCCTCTTGATATTGTGAAGGCACTGAATGACGGCATGGTCCAGGTGGGAGAA
>JADGQN010000176.1 GCA_017881765.1 Syntrophobacterales bacterium
GGATCGGGATAGACTTAATACATCTCCCGAACTCCCACGGGTTCTTCGACGCGAAGGCTGCTTGGGCACGAATCGGACGAAGTCCGACGCTAGGTGTATAGTTCAGGGCTGCGCGCACTTCTCACGGATGAGTCGCTCCAATGAAGCTGACTATTTTTTCTCGACTGACCATAGGCTATTTCAGCATGTTTCTGATAATTGGCGCTGTGAACGGCTACGCACTCTTGAAGGTCCACCAGTTGAGCATAGGGACTGCACAGATCATCAACGTTGACGAACGTATCTTGGATCTCAAGAGAAAACTTGCCGATTCGATACTTTCGCAAATGGGGTACGAAAAAAAATATATTATTACAAAAGACGCTAATTTTCACGGCCACTTTCTTTCGTCAAGGAACGATTTCAATAAATATCTTACCGATGCATTTCTCATCGCCGACACTCAGCCCAAGAAGGAGTCTCTGGACCGGGTAAAGGCTTACTATGACCAATATGTAGCTCTTATTCTTGCAGAGACAAGCGAGATCACAGACCACAGACCTTATCCAAAGAACCTGTACCAACAGGAAAAGGGAAAGCTGGTGGAGCGGATTCTGGAGGATTTGAAAGTATTGGAGGAGACCTCGTACCGGGACATTTACGCCCGGATGGATGCGTTGAATGCGGCCGGCAGTTCGTCACGCAGGTTGACAATGCTGATGTTTATTATTGCGCTTTTTCTTGTCATCTGTACCTCGTTCTTTACCACCCGAAGCATAACGAAGCCGCTCATGGTTCTGGCTGAGAAGACGAGGGAAGTTTCCAAAGGCGTCTTCAAGGGGGATCTCAAAATAGCGTCTCCTCCCGAGATTGCGGAATTGACCAGCGCCTTCAACGTGATGTGTGATAAGCTGAAGGGGGTGGAGAGAATGAAATCAGACTTTTTTTCCACCATGTCTCATGAATTGCGGACCCCGCTCACTTCCATAAAGGAAGGCATCGGACTTCTTCAGGATGGGGTGGGGGGGTCAATTAGTGACAAACAGAAGAGGCTTCTTTCAATCCTTTCCCAAGAAACGCACCGGCTTATTGGCCTGGTAAACTCCCTGCTGGATCTGTCCAAGATGGAAGAAGGAATGATGACGTACCATTTTCAACGCGAACATCTCACTCCGCTCATTAAAAGGGTCATCACGGAGATGGGGCTGCTGATCGAGGCTAAGAAAATTCAACTTCAGGCGGAGATGGGCGAAGACCTACCCGTGTTAAGGCTGGACAGGGAGAGGATACTGCAAGTCGTGCGAAACATGATCGGCAACGCCGTGAAGTTCACACCCGAAGGAGGAGAGATAAGGATATCTGCTCGCCTCGGAAGCGAGGGAGTCGAGTTTTCTGTGAAGGATACGGGCCCGGGCATTCCGAAAGAAAATCTCAAGGCCATCTTCGAGAAGTTTAATCAACTTCCGGTCAAGGCCTCGGAATGGATGAAGGGCACCGGGTTGGGTTTGGCAATCGTTAAGCACATCGTTACGGCTCACGGAGGCAGAGTATGGGCAGAAAGCGACCCGGGACAGGGAAGTACGTTCATTTTTGTATTGCCATCCTGACCTGTCTGGCGTTATCGCAGTGCGCTGCCTTAGACAGATCGCCGCTGCTCCAGAGATTGTTACCCCGGGGTGAGGCCCGTCAGCACCTCGCTCAGGCCCAGAGGCTGCTTGCGCAGGGTGACTACGAGGCGGCCCTGGAGGAAAACCAGAAGGTACTCTCCCTCGCGGCCAACGGTCCGCCTGGAGATGAAGCCCTGTACAACATGGGTCTTATTTATGCCGATCCCCGCAATCCGAAGAGAGATTATGCAAAATCGATCGCCTTCTTCTCCAGGCTGAGCAGCGAATATGCGCAGAGCCTTTGGGTGGAGCAGGCCGGAGTCTGGGCAGGTGTCCTTCGCGAGAGTGAAGAATTAAAGCGGCCGCGGACGGTGATCCGGACAGAGCAGTCCCAGCCCGAAGCCGAGGCCCGTCAGCACCTCGCTCGGGCCCAGAGGCTGCTTGCGCAGGGTGACTACGAGGCGGCCCTGGAGGAAAACCAGAAGGTGCTCTCCCTCGCGGCCAACGGCCCCCCAAGAGGCGAAGCCCTGTTCAACATTGGTCTTATTTACGCCCATCCCGGCAATCCGAAGAGAGACTATGCAAAATCGATCTCCTTTATCAAGAGGTTGATCAAGGAATATCCGCAGAGCCTTTACAGCGAGCGTGCTAAAATCTGGGCGCAGATCATCCAGGAGAGTGAAAGCGCAAAACGGGTAGCCGCTACCCTTACCCAGGAAAATGATAAGCTCAAGCACATGATCGAGGAATCAAGGAAGGTCGACGTCGAAATCGAGGAAAAGAAAAGAGAAAAAGTGAGGTAAGGCGCACCATGTCCCATGGAAAAATATTGGCAGTAGATGACGATCGAAATCTGGTTGCGTTGCTCCAGATGAGACTCGAAGCGGCTGGCTATGAGGTCATTACCGCTTTCAATGAGCTAGAAGCTCTCGATAGGGCAAAGGAGCAGGTAATCGACCTGTCGATCGTTGACCTTCAGCTCGTGCAAAAGGACGGCATCTCATTGATGGAAGAGCTCCACCTCATCATCCCCGATATGCCGGTCATCATCCTCACCGCATACGGAAGCATCGAGACCGCCGTGGAGGCAATGAAGCGGGGTGCCTTCAGCTATCTTACCAAGCCCTTTGAACCGCAGGAACTTCTCTTTCAAATCCAGAAGGCTTTGGAAAATCGCCGGCTCTCGTCCGAAATTGAAAGACTGAAGGGGCTCTTAGAAGAACGCTACAGTTTTTCCAGCATCATCACCAGAAACGAAAAAATGCAGAAGGTACTGGAGGTAATCTCCCGCATTGCCAAAACGGAATCGACTGTATTGGTGCTGGGGGAGAGCGGTACGGGAAAGGACCTGATCGCCAAGACGATTCATCTGGCCAGTGAAAGAAAGGGAAAACCCTTTGTTGCGGTCAACTGTGCCGCCCTTCCGGAACCATTGCTGGAGAGCAGCCTCTTCGGCCATGAGAAGGGGGCGTTCAGCGGCGCGATCCGGAGCGCAAGGGGACTCTTCTTGCAAGCTCACGAGGGAACCATTTTTCTGGACGAGATCGGCGATATGCCTCTCTCGATTCAAGCAAAGGTGCTCAGGGTCCTCCAGGAGAGGAACTTCTATCCGGTGGGAAGCGAGAGGCTGACTGACGTTGACGTGAGAATCATCGTGGCCACCAACAAAAACCTGGAAGAGCAGGTGAAGCAAGGGCTCTTCCGTGAAGATCTGTATTACAGAATCCACGTAATCCCCATCCATTTACCCCCGCTGAGGGAGAGAAAAGAAGACATTCCGCCGCTGGTGGAGCATTTTTTAGGGAAGTTCAGCCAACGGGCAAAAAAGGAGATCAGAGGGCTCACCCCGGAAGCCATGCAAAAGCTGATGCTCTACGATTGGCCGGGGAATATCCGGGAGTTGGAGAATGTAATCGAATATGCGGTTGCCATGAGCGACAAGGACTTCATCACGGAGGACCTTATCCTCAGGACCAAGGGAGTAGTCACGCAGGCACCCGTCCAACCCCTCAGGGAAGCGAGAGATGCATTTGAGAAGAGCTACCTCATCTATCTGCTGGAAGTCTCCAGGGGAAAAGTAAGCGAAGCAGCAAGGCTCGCAGGGAAGTACAGGGCGGATTTCTACATCCTCTTGAAAAAACATAATCTGAACCCCGACGATTTTAAAAAGACGTCATGAGGTGCAGAGAATAACCTGCACCCGGGAGTTCGCGATTTCAATGGCGACGGCGAGCCGCGAGCCGCTATCCCACTCTCGCATCGACTTCCGCAATCTCATCGTCCGTCAGCTTCCATTGCAGGGCCGGCAGATTTGTAGACAGTTGCTCTACGGTGCGTGCTCCTGCTATGACTGAGCTTATCCACGGTTTGGCGAGGAGCCATGTTATGGCCAGTTCTGCTATCGTGTGGCCGCGCTCCGCGGCAAAGGCCTTCAATGCGGCCAATTTCTTCCAGTTGTCATCCGTGAAAATGTGACTGTAAATGGCGACCGGATTGGCCAGGCGCGCGTCAGCAGGCGCCTTTTCCCCCTGTCGATATTTCCCCGTGAGAAATCCCCCTGCCAACGGTCCCCATGGTATTACCCCGATGTCATACTCGCGGCAGCAGGGCACCAACTCCGTTTCAATGCCGCGTTCAAGTACGTTGTACCGCACCTGGACAGTCATGAAACCGTGGAGATTATTGACCTGCGATGTCCAGAGCGCTTCGCAGAGCTGCCAGGCGGCAAAATTTGAGCAGCCGACATAGCGCACCTTGCCCGATTGAACCAGATCATTCAAAGCCCGTAGCGTCTCTTCGATGGGAGTTTCTCTATCCGGCACGTGCATCTGATAAAGATCAATGTAATCGGTTTGAAGGCGTCGCAGACTCGCCTCAACTGCTTTCATTATATAATGGCGCGAACCACCCTTATCATTGGGCCCGTCGCCCATTGGATGAGCAAACTTGGTCGCGATGATAACATGATCCCGCTTGCCTTTCAGTGCTTTGCCAACAAATTCTTCGGAATGGCCGCGATCGTACATATCAGCAGTATCGATGTAATTGATACCCAGGTCGAGCGCGTGGTTGATCACCGCGATTGAAGTCTGTTCACCGGCCCACCACCCGAAATTGTTGGCTCCCAGGCCAAGCTCAGAGACTTTCAGCCCCGATTTCCCAAGCCTGCGATATTCCATACATACCTCCTCGTCAGATCACTCGCTCAGACATGTATTGGCCGGCGTCCAATTCCGTCCCTCCATCCTCCCTTGGACAGGCTTTGCTCCCGGGAATGTTAAAGTGTATACCGTCCGATCAGTTCGAAGAACATGCCGCCTGGCTTCTCCGTGTCGAAGAACGCATAACTGCCGTGCTCAGTATCACGGCCCTGAATGAACGCGATACCGCCCTTTACGAGGTCCGCCGTCATCCGGGCCTTTTCTTCTTCGCTCATATAGAATCCCAGATGGTGGACGCCCTCTCTCCCCTTGTCAAGGAATACCGCGTGAACGGGTGATCTGCCTTCGGTGACCTCGAACAATTCGAGCATAACAGGACCCAGCCGGGCGAAAGTAACTTTGTTCTTGAATGCGTAAACTTGATCGCCAACCTTTGTTTCACCCCCGCCCTCCCTTGTTGTCCAAGGGCCAATGCCAAAGGCCGACGAGTAAAACCCCACAACCTTATCCAGGTCTTTGACTACCAGGCCAATTTGAAGAGAAGGCGGCAAGGTCACTTTTCCCGCGGGTTTTGGTGTTTGTAGCACTGGCTGCGGGGTAGCGGCAATCAGCTCGAAGAACAGACCGCCTATCTTTTCCGTATCGAGGAAGGCGTTGCTGCCGCGACCTCTGATCTCAGCAGATTGAGCGACGGTTATCCCGATCCCGGCGAGATCCGCTACGATCTGCTCCTTTTCCGCTTCGCTCATATAGAATCCCAGATGGTGGACGCCCTCTCTCCCCTTATCCAGGAAGTCAGAATGAACAGGCGATCTGCCCTCTGTTAGCTGAAACAATTCGAGTACAACAGGGCCCAACTGAGCAAAAGCAGCCTTGGTCTTGTATCTGTATGTCTGCTCTCCTGCTCTTGCTTCAGAATCGCCCTCCCTTGTCACCCAGGGGCCAATACCAAACGTTGACGAGTAAAACTCCATAACTTTATCCAGGTCTTTAACCACCATGCCAATTTGGCCCAAAGGCGGCAGCTTTACCTTTCCCGCGATATTGCCATCCATGTATCTGTGCCTCCTTTCAGCATTGCGCTCCGCAAGTACTGGACATGTACCACTAAGGAGTAGATTTTTACATCAGCCCGAAAGAATTTTCAAGGGGAGCCCCGAAAAGCTGGAAATGAGCGCTTCAGAATAGCCAAACCCGTGCGCGCCCGTGAACCAGTTTAGCAGCATATTCGGTCAAATTCTACAGATATCCCCGCGGGCACAGAGTTTTATCACTGGGACATCCCCGATCCACTTGGTGGGTGCCACGGGGTACCCGGTCGCTCCGAGTAGTAAGGGCCATATCTTGACAACTATTCTGACGGCGGCAGCAGTGGAATCTGCAAAGCATTCTCAGGGATGTTCCCGGTTAACGTGCGTAGGAAGGCTAAAATATCGTCGACCTGCGCTTTCGTGAGTTCCTTACCCAGCTGGACCTTACCCATTATCCAGATCGCGTCGTACAAGTGGTCTACTGACCCGTCATGGAAATAGGGTGCTGTCTTTTCAACGTTTCTGAGGATGGGGACCTTGAACACGTACTTATCGGTTTCATTCTTTGTGACCGTGTACCTTCCTTCATCTATGTCGGCGCTTTTCGTGTATTTCCCGTAGGGTTCAAGGATGCCGAATTTCTGGTACATTTGCCCACTTAAATAGGGGCTCGAATGGCACCCAGCGCACCCCGTCTGCATGAATGTCTGAAGCCCCCTTTTTTCCGGTTCGGTCAGAGCTGTCTTGGCACCTTTCAAAAATGCATCAAACCGGGAGGGCGTGACGAGCGTTCTTTCGAAGGCTCCTACAGCCTTCGCGAAATTGTCCGCGGTCACCGGCTCCTTCTCCTCCGGAAATGCCTTTTGAAAGAGAGGCGGGTACCCCTTAATCTCCCTTAACTTTCTCTCGGCTGCTTCGTACGATGGCATGCCGAACGACGGTGGCCCCATGATCGCCTGTTTGGCCTGATCCTCCACGTCCAGCCTGTTCCCTATCCAGTGGGCCGAGATCTCGCCGGCCGCATTGAGAATGGTCGGCGCGTTCCTCGGGTTGAGCTTGCCGTTGTTGCCGATCGATTTTCTCAACCCATCGGCTGCATAGAGGCCCATGGGATGGCATCGCGCGCAGCTTACCGTTCCATCCACGGAAATTCTCGTCTCGTAGTAGAGTATTTTTCCCAACGCGACCTTCTCGGGAGTGATCGGGTTGCGTTGAGAGGGGATCGCCGATGGAAGGGGGCCGAAGACCCGCTTCGCCTGAGTAAGCAGGGTATCAGTTTCGTCGGCTCCAGCGGGCCAGGGGTTAACGCCCGCCAGAAAAACAAGCAAGAGCATGCTCAATGAAAATACTACCCTTTTGGAGCCAATCATAGCTGCCTCCTTTTCGGTCTCGAAACAGGATTAGACACTGGGATTCCCGATCTATCCGCGGGCATATCAGTAATTCTCAAAAGATTGTGTGAGAACAATCCCGCCGAGAGAATAATAAGTCCGTATTGAGCCCGGATCAAGGCCATACTTAGCAGGAACGACACAGCAGGAACGATGGCTTTACAGACCGTCCGATATTGGTTATACTGCGGAAAAGAAGAAGCCTGAGTCTTTGCGGAACAAAAGGAGGAGTTCATGTTTAAGAAGATCGATCACGTAGAAATCACACCAAGCAACCTGGACACGACGATCCGTTTCTACACTGAAATTTTCGGGTTTACCGTGAAAATGCGGAAGAAGATTGACAGCCCTCCGATGGAGGAGGTCTGCTTTCTGGAACTGGGCGGTACGGTCCTGGAACTGGTTGCGATGAGGGACCCGGCGCCCCCGTCAAAGGTGCCTCAGGTGGGCTACCGGGCGATGGCAATCGAAGTGGAAGACATGGACAAGGCGGTCGAATACCTGAAAGGCAAGGGGGTAGAAATATCGACGCCCCCGGTGAGCCTGGGCACGTCCAAACGAGGCGAGATCAAGGACCCCGACGGGCTCGTGATCGAATTGCGGCAGTGGTAGAAAGATAGCCGGGCGCCTTTCGCGCCTGGCTTTGTCATCTTCGGGGATTGCACGATCCTCAATGTAGCGCTGCTACGCTTCCGGTCGGCAACCCCTTGATTTCGCGCCATGCATCGAAGTCCGCCTCGGCCATGGACACCCTGTTGCCCGGCACCGCGCTTCGTTATCCATCGAAATCCGCCTCGGTCATTAAGTGCCCTGGTACCCCCGTCGCGACTTGTGATCGGGAGACGTTGCATACGGATCTGTATCCGCAACTAGAAATGATTATCATTTTCCATCGAAATCCGCCTCGGTCAAGAGACCACTTACTATAACTCCTTTCCCCCAGCGGTCTTCCCTCGTGTCAGTACGTAAAAATTGACAGCGCAGCGGTTGCTGTTATAATTGTGGAAGGGGTCCTGTGCATAGTCGCATACACGGTGCGGACGTCTGTAAAGGCGGCTTGGACGTATATTGGATATTACACACGATTTCTCCACAATATCCAATATACATCCAGTTTTTGTGTGTATAGTTGATTGTTATACAGCCATGGGGATAAGAGATGAGAGCTGAAGGGTTGGATTATTCCGGTCCTGAGTTCAAGACGATGTTTGCAAACTACGGGTTAACAGCCATCGCCGCGTTAGCTCTCGAAAAATCAGTCATGTTGTTGATTGCCGCAATTGATAACATCGGAAAGGGAGATCTCCCGAAGGAAGTGCTTCATGAGTATTTGCAGAAGTACCGAAAGAAGCCCTTGGGTTTTCTTATCACGGAACTTGAGAAGCGTATCCTTCTGACGCCAGACATAAAGACGGGTCTTGAGAAAGCGTTGATTGACAGAAACATGATCATCCATCATTTCTTTGTTGAGGAGTACGAGACCATGCTCTTAGACGAAGGTCCGAAGCTTCTCAGCAATCGGCTTCGTCCCATAAGGGATTCTTTTGTAGCTGTTCATTCCAAAATCGATGATTTGCTTGGTCTTGTTTCTGCAGAACTGAATAAGACGAAAACTGAGATGAATCCAGACGTTAGACGACTTCTGACAGAGAAATGACTGTATAACCCGGCGCTGCAGCGGATCGTGGCCCCGGCGGGCCACTCCCGCTGAGCTTTGCGTTATATGTAAAGTAAGGAGAATATCAAATGAGCCGTTTAATACCCTTAACCTTATTGGCCTTATTCACAGGTTCCACTTTGCTCTTCGCGATGAATGAATT
>JADGQN010000537.1 GCA_017881765.1 Syntrophobacterales bacterium
CAGTAGCGATCCCACGCTGGACGGGATGCCTGGAGGATTCGTAAGCCCGCCATAGCTCGTGATTCGAGCGAGCAGATTATTTTCTTCGCACTGCGTGAAAATATTTTTTGATGGGGTTCATTTTTTTCTTGATGTTTCTTTCAAAATCTGTATGTTAATAAATCATGGGCATACAGAAGAAATCAGACCGAGAGAAATTCAGTCAACTTCGACAGACTCTGCTTCATCTGGCCAGCGAGATCGAGGGACTCGTCAAACCGCTCTTTTCTGATCGGCCGGTGATTAAAGGGACGGTCTATGAGCTGAAACGCAAATGTGGAAAGTCCGGCTGTAAATGTGCACGAGGGGAACTTCATACGCGCATGGTGGTCAGTGCCAGCGAAAAAGGCAAGACCAAGTTACAGGTTATTCCCCATGGGTCTCTCGGTGAGGTTCAAGCGAAGGTGCGACGTTATCAGGAGCTTCGGCGGGTTCGCGCCCGGCTGGGGGAGATTTATCGGAAGATGCTCAAGGTGATGGACGAGATGGAGGCGATGCGCCGGGAGGAAGTTTCTTCCCCTGACAGGAAGGGATCTTAGCGAATGGATCTGGTGATCTTCGAGGAGAACAAGCCTTTCATTTTGCATTCTTTTCGGGACGGGGAGTTTGACTATATGGAGGCGGCCAGCGAGGTGTTCGAGGCCGATTTTTTCCGTTTCATTAAAGCCCGGACCCTCCTCGATGAGCTTGCCGAGACCTATCCCAAACCACGGAAGAAGGAGGATGTGCCATTCTGGTTTTATGTAGCCAGTAATCTCTCTATGCGGTTGCACGGCGTGCACGCTTTCGATGCGTTTCCCCTGGTGGTGCGCAGCGGAGGGATGCTCCAGGCCTTTGGACCCCAGGCAGGTCGCAAGACCATTCATCCCGAAACGGGGGATGCGACGATCTTCTGTGAGGGGTTTAACCAGAAGAATCACTATGACCGGCAGACCCCTTGTGATCAAGATTACTTACGGAAGGTCGCCAAGGATACGGATGCCCACGCCTTGATGAGATGGTTTGGCGAGGATGGGGTTCGGGTGTTTCAGCGCCGCCAGGCTTTTGATCGGGAAGGCATTTTTATCGGAGACGCCTCTTATCTGTTTGTTCCGGACAACCCCCGCTATGAGGGTTCTGTCAGGCTTCTGTTTGACGAACACAATCATCCCCTTTCTAAAGAGCAATACCGCAAGATGACCGACGAGCAGAAGAGTCACTGTCAGTGGCGGCGGTGCTATAAGATGGTAACGCTGCTGCACACGAACCGAACATTGGATTTTTTTCTCTTTGTGGCCGTGAGGGTGGTCTCGGGCAATGATCATGAATGTCCGGTGCTTTATGATTTAGTGAGACAGTTTGTCCAAGCGGTAGGCAAAGGCGTGATGAAGCGGCTCATCCTGGATCGTGGGTTTCTGGACGGCAAGGCGATCTCGCTCTGCAAGGAGGAATACGGCATCGATATCCTCATTCCGATTCGCCGTAACATGGATATCTATGTCGATGCGATGGCGTTGTTCCAACAGTCGGACGTCGCCTGGCTGGAATGCAAACCGCCGAAAGAAGAAACCAAGGAACCGCCACGACTCAGGCCGAAGGCCGTTTCCAAACGGGAGCAAAAACGGCAGGAAAAACTCCGTCAGTTGAAAGAACAACAGCCACCCCCGCCGCCTGAAGAAATCCTGGTTAAAAAGGAAGCAGCCGCCATCGGCGAGTTTCAGAGTTGGGACTCCTGCAGAGTACCCCTCACCGTAGTGGCCAACCGAGAGCATTATGCCGATGGTCATCAAGAGATCTGGTTTTTAATCGACACCCGGGAGGTCCAGGACCCACGCCAGAGTCAGCAGGAGTACCATCTGCGCATCTCAACAGAGGAGCGATATCGTCAGCTCAAGTGCTTTAACGATCTGACTCATTTCACCTCCCGTGCCTTCTCGATGGTTGTCAATCAAGTCGTCTTCATCATGCTGGCTTATAACCTCCTGCAACTCTACCTGGTGAAGCAAGGGCGCAAGGAGCTTAACCCAAAGACACTCCCTCGTATCCGCCAGCAGCTTCTGCCTTCGGATAACTACGTCATTGTCTACTACCAAAACTATTACGGCCGGTTCAGACCGTTTGAACTCGTTGGGCTTGCCGTGACGCTTGCTGAAGAAGCGCGCAAAAAGATCGCAGCCAAATGCCAACGGATCGGCCGGGAGTTGGATGGCGCCCTGAATAACCCTCGGCCTCCCTAACCTTTCCTTTCGACTTCCGACGGCTTCCCATTACTGACATGATCGTCCTTTCAAGAGAGAGTGGCATCTATCGTCACTCGCCCTTACTCCTCCCTTTTTCTCCCAAGTCACAGAATTCTGCCATCCCTGAAAATGCCCTCCCTGCAATGTACACCCCGGGCACCGCAACTGCTCCCCAACGACTATGGCGCTAAATATTTTTCACGCCTTCACCCCCTCGCTCACCCTCAAGGCTCCATTAGTGTCTGAATTGCAGATTTTTATAAGATTTTTCTTGACAGAAAAGATTTTGGAACTATAATGTCCACCAAAGTAGTAG
>JADGQN010000538.1 GCA_017881765.1 Syntrophobacterales bacterium
TTGATAATCGGATGATTCTGAACCTGGTAGGTCTGCACATTCAATGTCGGCAAGGGAGAGGTCAGGGCCCCGTCGAGCACTTCGTTGGGATGAAGCAATGTCGGTACGATGCCGGGCACATTCATCCCGTAAAGAACAGGTTCACCCGGTATCGGGTCGAATTGAGTCGTGAGGATCTGAAAAATGTAAACGACCCGAGGGAGATCGGCCAAGGCTTTGTCTGTCGACATCAACGAGGGAATCTCCAGCACTTCCGTGCTGTCCGGCGTTATGCCTTTCCCCGCTCTTGCGAGATAGGCCGCGGTTTTCAATCCGGCGATCTTGGAGGCGCCCAGATATTCCTGCGCGTTCACCCCCGCAGCCGGGGTCGGCAGCAGCACAATATTATGGGTTTTTCCATAGACGCTTGCCTTTGCGCCGGGACCGGACATATCGATTATGTCTCCGTTCGGATCCATACTCCTGCCCGATTGGGCCTTCTCCCTGTAATCGATGAGAACAACCGCGGCACCCTTGAGGACGCACGTGCTCCCCACGCCCGCGGTTACCTGCTTTCCCACTGCGCCGGGGAAATCTTCATCCCCTTCGCTTGTCTTTGCTCTCGGCTCGATAACGTCAAGGACTCCTGTTATCCGGCATTTTTCCCCCGGGCGGGCGATTTCTATGTCGACCGTAGCAAACCTTGGATCCTGCAACAACAGGGTTTGAAGCTCGCTTTTGTCTACATACAGCATGCCGTCACGAATGGCGGTCTTGGCGGCAAACTGTACATCCCGGGTAGTCAAACTATCCAGTTGAAGTCTCATAAGACAGCCTCCCTTTTTTTCTGATGGGTAAATTCCATACCTTACCGAATTGCGCTCACTGCCGCTACCCCGCGGCCGTTGTCACGCCCGCTGCAAAACGCCTTATTTGGGCCGCCCTATCTCTTTTCGAGTATGTAATGCTCAAGATTCACACCCGCCAGGGCTCCGTCCCCAACCGCGGTTGCGACCTGGCGCAGAGATTTCTTCCGAATATCACCCGCGACGAACAGACCTTCGGTCCTTGTCGATAGGTCTTCTCCGGAAATGACATAACCCGCCCCATCAAGGTCTACGAGCCCCCCAAGAAATGCCGTGTCAGCGCGCGATCCCACATAGACGAAGACAGCACTTACCGGCACTTCCGTGATTTGATGATTTTTCGTATCCTCAAGAATTATGGATTCGACCGCATCACTGCCGGATATCCTTACGGGTATTTTATTCCAGAGGAACTCCATCTTACCGGTCTTGAATGCACGATCTTGAAGTATCTGTTGGGCCCGAAGCCGGTCGCGGCGATGAACTACATAGACTTTGCGCACGACGTTCGCTAGCGTCAGTCCTTCCTCTATGGCGGCATCTCCACCGCCGATCACCGCCACATCTAAATCAGCAAAGAACCAACCATCGCACGTGGCGCAATAAGAGACGCCTCGCCCCTGAAACTCTTCTTCTCCGGGTACCCCAAGCTTGACCGACGTGGTCCCTGTCGTAATAACCAGCCCGAGAGATTCGAAGGTTTCGTTGCCGCTCGTCACGGCAAAACGCTCTCCATCCCTCACGATGCTTGCGACAGGACAGAACTCCTTGATGGTCAGGCCGAACTGGCGTCCCTGTTCGACGATCCGTTCCATAAGCTCTTTGCCCGAGATGCCGTTGGGAAATCCAGGATAATTTTCAATTCGTTCCGTCTGCAAAGGTGTTCCGCCGACAATCCCCTTCTCGAGAAGGAGTACATCGATGCCTGCCCGTCTGAGGTAAATTCCCGCGGTCAGGCCGGCCGGCCCTCCTCCGATCACTATCGCTTCATGAAACTCACTCATGAGTCCCTCTTCAGCTGTTGTCTTTTGCAATGCCCTCCCGGATGGCCTTGAACTTTTTCGCTACCTCTTCGGTGTCGACGATCATGGCGATGATTCCCGCCGCCTCTTCGTAAACGTTCTCCGGTACGGCCGCTTTTACCTCCGGCTCCAGAATATGATATATGGGGAGTCCCAACGAGACTCCTGCCAATGGACCTGCAAAGCTGGGATCGCCTACGGTCAAGGTCTCCGCGGCAATCTCGGCGCCTTCGATGTCACTCGCACCGAGCACGACGATCAGATTTTCTTTTCCGAGTTCCTCGGCCAATCTCTTGATCTGTGCCTGACTTTCCATGTCCATGGTCCCTGCAGCCGTTCAGACGAAGCATTCGGTCGTCATGAATGCGATCTCGCCACCCGCGGCCAGCACGCAGTTTGCAATGGCCGGCCCGGGCACGCCATCCCGCTCGCCGACGACAATGACTTTCTTTCCCTTAAACATTTATCCCTCCTTTTCCTATGGTCACACCATTTCGGTGTGCCGTTTATCTCTTCACCGCCGGGTTTGCTTCAAGCAGAAAAGACAGCCCGTCGGAAAGTTGCGACATGCGGCCAAGAAAGAGGCTTCCTTTCGCCACGAACATGGTGTTTCGCATCCGTCCCGCCTTCAGATCACCGAGGGCGTGACCGAGAAACGGCACGGCTGCCGGAACGTGACCCTGGGTGGGAGAGAAGCCCGGCATC
>JADGQN010000539.1 GCA_017881765.1 Syntrophobacterales bacterium
AGGTTACCTGCTTCTCATCCCCGTATATTTAATGAGTGTGCGGTACACGTCATCAACCGGCCAGATTTCAGTAAGATATATGCTGCAGAGCACGTGGTCACCACTCTTCTGGATTGGAGTGGTCATCCTGGGCATGGCCATTCCGTTGACTGCGGTAATTACGAGTTTCTTGACAGGTCTGGCCGCGGGCAGCGTGCCTTTCCTCTATGCCGCAATCTTATCCGGATTGATCGGTGACCTTGCCATGCGCTATCTGATACTGAAATGCGGCTTGTACAGTCCGCTCATTCCGTCTTCCAGCTACGAGTGATAGACGATGACTCTGAAGGCCTGGTAAGCGCAGACCCCTCAAGCCTGTCCGCGTGGCTTGCCACACGGGGGGTTCAGTAACGCGACAGGACCGTATCGATAACTTTTGGATATTTGGCGCAGACCCGTCCAGACAATACTTACACTACATACCCTTGGCTTGAGTCTATGGCCATTTTGCCCAGGTGTTTTGACACGTGAGAGGAACTTCCGTCACGTCCGTACTCAGTCTTCCGGATGAATTTGTTAGGCCGTTTTTCTCTTTGTTTCTTTTGTGTGAACAATTCCAAGAAGGCCGTCTATAGAAATATCCTCGTCGATCATGGGCCAATGGATGCCGTAGCCTGAAGGAGAAATCTCGTAAGCATTTCTTTCGTGTTCGGTTGCCCGCTCGAGGGCGGCGGATACGTCCTTGATTCGGAACTTCTTTTCGTCTCCGTCGATGACCAACGCCATGTACTGCCCACTAAAATGAAGGTTCTCTATATCGTGGTATTTCTTCATTGCTGCTTTCTCCTCTGAAATTCATCCCATTGCTGTTCAATGTATTCAAAATGCTCGTAAATTATTTTTCGTATCTCCCGCCTGTCCTTCGGAGACAAATTGAAGCTGAACGCCTCCTCAAGGTTGAAATTATCCCTGTCAAGCCAGTACTTGCACTCCATATCGGCCTTGCTGCAGTGCACATGGATAGGCTCGTTTCCCTCGTTCGCGTAGAAGAAGAGTCTCCATCCCATTATGAGCAGGATTGTAGGCATACAGGCTTTGGTTACTATATCTTAGCGCGACAGCTGAACCGTCGGCAAGGCACGTTGTCTGATACAATTGTATATTTGTGACGCTGCAGGGTCAAATGTTTCTTTTTGGGAAGGATGTTTTTCAGGACAGCAAGGATAGCTCCCTTCGACCTAAGAGAGGACGTACCGGCCTTGCAGCCTCTCCCAGACAGCAAGTAAAACCCTCCAGATGCTAGGCGCTCAAGCACCGAGGAATGGAGGCGTACCTGGCGGTACGTCGGAATGACGCGGGGCGAAGGCAACAACGCAGATGAGGGTTCGCTCCAAGCCGCCTCCGCCAACTTACCATCATCGTCGATTGTTGTAGCGTCTGCTGCATCTTTTATCCCCGTGCCTTCAAATCGATTGAAAACGGAGACCGAATGGTCTAATGTAATAGAGAACGCGAGCTAAGGAGGGGGGAATCGTTGAGAGGCAAAAAACTTGTGGTGTATCTTGACACAAGTGTTTATAACAGGCCATTTGACGATCAAGATCAGGCCCGAATAAAGCTCGAAACGGAAGCCTTTCTTTCGATAATTGATAGAGCCGTTAAGGGAGGCATAGGGATCATAGGTTCGTCGGTCGTAAGTTATGAAAACAGCCGTAACCCCTTTGTCGAGCGTCGAGAACGGGTGTCAAGTTACTTGTCCGTTGCATCGAAGTGGTTAAGGCTAAGCAAGTCCATTAGAGAGCGAGCGACAGCACTTGAAAGCGCAGGAATTGACTCCTTCGATGCGATGCATCTCGCCTGTGCAGAGACCGGCGGCGCGGCGTATTTTGTAACATGTGACGATGCTGTGATAAGAAAGGCGAAGCAGCAGAAATACCATCTCGCGATAGAAGTATGCAGTCCACTGGAATTTGTTCTGAAGGAGGTTTTTAAAGATGCTTAAGGCTCAACCAAGGACCCTGAGCGGCGCAAATTTGAGAAAAGCGGGGTGGGATGCGTTAGTTGAAAGAATCGGGCTCGTAAATGCGACCAGATTTTTGTTACAGCATGAATCCGGCTATGGTGATTACACAAAAACCAAAAAAGAAGTTTTTAAGGGTAAGAGCGTCGACGATCTCTATCGGGAAATAACGGCGATGGAGAAGACAGAATCCAGATAATCCTAATGTGATAGAATTGTGATAAAACAGAGAGCCGGGGCTCACCAGTAGGCCCGCGGTTCACGTCGAGGCGAGTTTCGATGGATAACGAGGCGCTCCGAGGCTTGGGATACGCAGGCGTATCTGGCGGTACGTCGAAGTAGCACGGGCCGAAGGGCAACGAAGTTAGGCGCGAAAGGCGCCTCGGCGTGCGCGTGCCGCCTCTAGTCTTCCCCCCACTCTTCTAAGGACGCCTCCGCCATCTTCCCCGTCAACACCGCCAGCTTCACCGCTCTTATCGTGCGGTAAGCCTCGGCCGGCGTGCGCTTTACGCCGTCCACCTTCAGCAGGTCATTATCGATGGAGATGCCGAAGAGGCGTTCATTCTCCTCA
>JADGQN010000540.1 GCA_017881765.1 Syntrophobacterales bacterium
TTCAGGGCTTCGTCACCCGGTAAGCCCTTGGCCTTTGCCTGGGCCACATACTCGTCAAGTATCGGACGCACAGCGGCCGCCCAGCGCGCATCTTCTTCTTTCGAGAGGGCTATGATTTTCTTGCCCGGCTGGCTCATAAGCTCCCTGCCTTCTCTATCGATCTCATCCCACACCTTGCCCTGTTTCTCGATCCATTCCTCGTTGATTTTCTGGATGATCTGTTTGACGTCAGCCGGTAAGGCATTCCACTTTGCCTTGTTCATGACAACGAAGAAATCGGTGGAGTAAGAAGAGCCGTAGTCTAAGGTAGTGAAGTTACAGACCTCTCCCAGCTTCCACCCCTTCATGGCCTCAAACGGACACAGGACGCCTTCCGCAACGCCCTTTGATATAGAGTCATAGGTTTCTGTCATGGGCATGCCGACCGGAGCGCCGCCAAGGTGCTGGATGATCTTGGCACTCAAGCCCGTACCCCTTATTTTCAATCCCTTCACGTCTTCCAACTTGCTTACGGGCTTCTTAGCAGTCTGGAGTAGACCCGGTCCATGGCCACTCAGGAACATAACCTGTGTCCCGTCAAATTCTTTTGGCTTGAACTTCTGATAGTATGCGTTGTTCATTTTTGTGGCGAGGTAACCGGACTGGGAACCGAGTGGCAGGTCGGTCACCTCGGTGAGAGGAAACTTCCCCATGGTATAGCCGAGAACACTCAAGCCCACATCCGCTATACCCTTCTCTACGCTGTCGTACGTCTGTGCAGCCGGCGTCAGCGTGGCGCCCGGGAAATAGTTGAACTTCACTTTCCCGTTGGTCCTCTTCTCGATCTCCTTGCACCACTCGTCAGCGAGTACGCTGTTCTTGTGGGGTGCAGGGAAGAAGTTTGAATACCTGAGCGTGACTGTCTGGGCGTTTGCCTTCAACGCTACCGCGCCCATGGAAAGAATGAAAGCAAGCAGAATAACGACCGTTACCAGATGTTTCTTCATAAGTTGGCCCCCTCCTTGATATGTTTTTCACGTTGTACCAGATGCTCTAACGTTTGTCAAAACATTTTACTCGACGCCGGCGGCATCAGCCGGGCACCATGAGCCAAGAAGCCATAGGCCGTAGGGGCATCAGGCCGTATGCAATGATTGCAGAAAAGTTGGGGCAGAGCCTGGTAAAAGGCATGGGGCGACGTGATGGTCAAGCGCTCAGGAGTTGGTTACGCGACGACATACGCCTCAGAGCAGTTCCTGGACCGGTGTATAGGGTAGATTGAAGGCGTCTGCAACGCCTTTGTACGTGATCCGGCCCTCGACGATGTTTACGCCTTTTGCCAGCGATAGATCGTCTGCCGCGGCTTTTTTCCATCCCTTGTCCGCGACGGCGATCGCGTAAGGGAGCGTGTTCGCCGTGAGCGCCCGGGTTGCCGTGCGTGGGACTGCCCCGGGCATGTTTGTGACAGCGTAGTGCACAATACCTGTTTCAATGTATATCGGGTCATGGTGGGTGGTAGGATGGGAACTCTCCACACATCCTCCCTGGTCGATGGCTACATCGACAATGACAGCCCCTGAGCGCATAAGCTTGAGCATATCCCGGGTAATCACCTTGGGAGCCCTGCGGCCCGGTACCAGTACAGCTCCTATAACGAGGTCCGCCTGAGTAATTACCACGCGGATGTTGTAATTGTCCGCGATCATCGTGACCAACCGCCCCTGAAAGGCCTCGTCGATGGCTCTCAGCTTTCGCGGATTTATGTCGAGCACGGTGACCGCGGCTCCCATACCAAGCGCAATACGGGCTGCGTTCCGGCCCACATTGCCCGCACCCAACACGGCCACATTGGCGGGTGGTACGCCCGGAATGCCTCCGAGGAGCACACCTCGACCGCCGTACGTTTCTTCAAGGTACTTAGCGCCTTCCTGAGGAGCCATACGTCCGGCGATTTCGCTCATTGGGGCGAGAAGCGGCAAATAGCCGTCATCAGTCTGAACCGTTTCATACGCTATGCCGATAATACCGGTCCCGGCGAGGCTCGATGTGAGGGACTCAGAAGCGGCGAGGTGGAGGTAGGTGAAGAGGACTTGCTCCGGCCTCAGCAATGGGTATTCGCTGGGAAGAGGTTCTTTTACCTTGAGTATCAGATCAGATTCGAGAAAGACCTGCTCGTGACTGAAGGCTATTATGGCGCCCGCGCGTTCGTAATCCTGGTCGCCGAACCCGCTTCCGGTACCTGCTCCCTGTTCTACTATGATCGTGTGGCCTCCGGCTGCCAAGGTCTCGACGCCTCCCGGCACTACGGCCACCCGATTTTCCTCAGCCTTTATCTCCTTAGGGACCCCGATGATCATATGCGTCTCCGTCGGCTACGATTGTTGTGATTTTACCATAGGAAGGCAGTGGAGACAATAGAACCAGTCGTCCTAAATCCACCACCTCATCTTGCCGTGCCGCCCCACGCACCCTCCAAGAGATCTTCTTGATCAAAGTGTGCACTTTTCGGGTATCAAACAAGCTTCATCACTTCCCCTGCTCTATGGAGGCACGCACGTAGCCTCTTCCCGGGCCTGTTTTTGGG
>JADGQN010000177.1 GCA_017881765.1 Syntrophobacterales bacterium
GGATTCCAGCCGCTTTCAGGGGCGGCGGAAAGAAACGAGAACATCATATTCATAACCTACGACAACGAAGGTTACATGAACACCGGTATTCAGAGAAGCAGTACCACACCGTACGGGGGATGGACAACGACCACCCCGGCGATAGGAAAGAGAAAAGGGAAACAGATGACCTCCAAGAACGTTCCCCTTATTATGGCGGCACATGACATTCCCTATGTGGCTACGGCGGTCATTGGTTACCCTGAAGACTTTCTCATGAAATTGCAGAAGGCCATGGCCGTAAAGGACGGCATGTCCTATATCCACATTTTAAGCCCCTGCATACTTGGCTGGGGGTACAATATACCGGAGTCTCTGGACGTGACGCGGGCAGCCGTGGAGACAAACTATTACCCGCTCTGGGAATATGAGCGGGGCACATACCGGTTGACCCATACGGTAGAGAACCCGAAACCTATTTCCGAATACACGGGACTCTTGAAGAAGTTCTCCCATCTGGACGAGAAAGATCTGGAAGAGCTGCAGAGAATCGTGAATAAGCGTTTCAACCGCATCAAGGCCCTTACGAGAATGGAAATAGGATAAGATGAAGAATGGCTGATGTAATGAAGGTTGCAGCACGTATACGGTGTGGCAATATTCCATACTACTTAAAAGAAGGAGGGTTACGATGAATAAGGTATTGGCTTTTTTCTGTTTCTTGGTTCTGATGGTTGCAGCTCTAACCGTCCGGCCTGGACCTGTGACGGCTGCAGAAACGTACACGTTGAAGGCGATCTCCGCTTGGCCCAAGTCCGCGGTTGAGTACAAGGCCTGGACAACATGGGCCGATATGGTGGACCAGATGGTTGCAAAGAAATACCCTGGCGAACTGAAGATACAGTATTTGGGAGGGCCCGAGGCAGTTAAGACGCCGGATCAGGCCCCCGCCTTGCAGCGCGGCCAGGTCGACATACTCTATACCTCGGGTGCGTACTACACGAATGTGCTCCCTGAGATTGATGCCCTGAAACTGTCGAATTATACCCCCTCTGAAGAAAGGACCAACGGCGCTCAGGCATTTCTTAACGACTTGCATCAGAAGAAACTGGGCACTTACTATCTGGGGAGGCTCGGCCTCAATGTAAAGTTTTTCCTCTACATGAAAAAACCGATAAAGAGTGCTGACCTTACGGGGCTCAACATTCGTGTCTCCCCCTTGTATCTGCAGGCGATAAAGGGCCTCGGCGGGAACCCTGTGGTAATGCCGCTTGGAGACACGTATCTTGCCCTCGAAAGGAACGTTGTTGACGGCGCATGCTCGCCCGGCGTCGGACTGCGTGAATGGGGATGGCAGAAACAGCTGAAGTATGTCGTAGAGCCTGGATTTTACACGGTTCCGAACCCACTTCTTGTGAACCTGAATACATGGAATAAACTGCCTCAAAAGCTGAAAGACCTGCTTAGAGACGCAACTATAGAAGGCGAAAAGAAGGTGGTTGCCGAGTTTGAAGAAATGGCCAAGAAGGAACGTCCGGCGCTCGTGGCAGAAGGCATCCAGGTAATCGACCTGCCACCGGCTGAAAAGGAAAAGTTCCTTAAGATAGCTTACGACGAGGGTTGGAAGGACGTCATCCAGAAGAGTCCCCAGACCGGGCCTGAATTGAAGAAGCTGCTTTCAAAGAGTAAATGAGTTGACGAAAACAGGTAAAAGCTAAAGCGAAGGTTGAGGTAAGAACTAAAACAGGTAGAGGTAAAGGCTGAAGCAAAGGTAAAGGTAGGAACCAGGGAAAGGAGTGAAGTTCTCCTTAACCTGGTTCTTGCTATTTCCTCAACCTGCTTCTTCTCTTACCTCTACCTTTGCTCTTGTTCTTACCTGTATTTCTCTCACCCTTAGTTCTGCTGCCCCCTCATCTTTTTTAGTATTTTGGACGATCATTAGATCGGGAAGAATTTGAAGATGAGCCTGAGGAGTGTCACATTTGGCTGAAGGGAAGACCGCCAGGGATTGGTTTGTAGAAGGCTGTCAGCACGATCAGATCGAGGGTCTACCCGAGAGAGCCATGGAGGCCTATAAGGAGTGCCTCCGCCTTGATAACGAATATTCTGACGCCCATGTGAATCTCGGCTTCATTTATCTGGAAAGAGAAGAGTACGACCAAGCCTTGAAGTGCTTTACACGGGTCACGGAACTGGAGCCGGATAGCGCGGAAGCATTCAACAACCTGGGCTATGCTTACGAGAAGATGGAGCGACTTGGTAGCGCAAAACAGATGTACGAGCGTGCGCGAGAAATCGATCCCAACGATGCGGAGGCATACCTGAACATTGCCCACATCGCTGATCTGCATGCGGATTACGAAGGGGCCATGAGGCAGTATCAGAATGCCATCCAGATAAATCCGGAGTCAGTTTCCGCGCACTTTTGTCTTGCGCTTTTGTATGACCGGCATGACATGTTCGAGGAAGCGATGGCACAGTACCAGGAGGTGCTCAACCTGGACCCCCGCAATATCAAGGCCCTCTTCAACCTGGGAAATATTCACACTCAACATGGGGAGTACGATGATGCCATCGCGTGCTTCAAATGGGTGCTCAACCTCAACGCTACTAATGCCGAGGCGTGCAACAACCTGGGGTCAGTCTACGAAGGTCTTGGGCGTTACGATGACGCCATCGAAATGTACAATAAATCGGTTGCCTGCAAATCGGTTCAGGAAGAAGCCCACTGCAACCTGGCCTGCCTTGAATATCGTCTGAGCGACGGACACCCGGATGATGCAAAACTGAAGGCGATAACAGACAGACTGCAGTTTGTCCTATCCGTAAACCCCAGGAACGCAAAGGCTCAGCAGCTGGTTGAGAGATTAGAAGAGTCAAGTTATAGCGAGATTTAAACCGTCAGTCTGGCATTTAATACCAATTTGTATTCATGGGGACGACCCAGCCTTCGGCCGGGTACCCCGGGCGGCAGCGAGGAGCCCCACCCGCAAGCGGGTACCCGGGCGTACTAGAAGTACGTCGAGGAGAGTGACGCAGCGACAACGAAGGTATACACGTGAAGGCGAATTGGTATAAGAGCGATAAGAAGAGCGCCCGCTACTATCCGGCGGTTGCTACTTCCCCCACTTCCGACTGCGCCATTTCCCTTTCAAAAGCATTAAGGATGAGGCTCTTTATTTCGCTCCAAAGGGCCACGGGATCGGTGGAGGTCTCGCTGGTCAGCTGAGGATATTTATCGAGGGTCTGGGCCGCCAGACTTCCGGCCAGTTTGATGCGGTTTTCCCGTGTCGAAGACGCAGCGACCTTCAAGATTTGCAGCGGGATCCCGATCTTGATCTTGAATTTTCCAACTATGGCCTCCTCGTAGAAGTCTGACCGTGCTTCCTCGGGAGCCGGTTCTGCAACTCTCTCCGGCGCCGGCTCCGGTGCCGTTTCAGCGGCCCCCTGGGTCTCGATCTGGTCTGACGGAGCCCAAGTCTCGGGAGGCGGTTGGTCCGATATTGGCTCGGCTATCGGTTCGGCTTGGCTAGTAGACTCACTTTCGAGCGTAAGCAGGTCTGAAGGTTCCTGTTCGATTTTCTCCTCTTCCGTCTTCTTCTCGATGCCCTCGTCCCGCAATCGCTTGCGCGGCCTTCTCTTCTGCAATGCAGGACCGGTCAGTTTCTGGAAGCGTTCCGCTATCTGTTTGGCGGCCGGACCGTCTATGATCTCAAAGGCGTTTGTTTCACCTGCCTTAAGGCAGAGCTTGCAGATCTTGTTGATGAGGCGCGGAACCCCGTGCTCCGAGTATTCCCAGAGTGCATCGATGGCATCATCAGTGAAGATCTTTTTCTCACAGCCGGCAAGCCTCAGGCGGGTCTCAACATAGTCTTTGATTAAATCCGGTGACTGAATCTTGTCGATCCTGCAGTAGGTGCCAATGCGCTGGAAGAGGTTTGCCCGACGGGGATGCTCAAGTCTTCTTGCCAGTTCTATCTGGCCGGCCAGAACAATAGTAAACAGGTTCCTGTGATCCTCCTGCATGTTCGTGAGAAGCCTGAGGCTCTCCAGATTTCCAGGGGGAAGGGCATTCGCTTCATCTATGAATAGAAGAACCTTTTTCCCTTCGTCGGCTGTCTGGAAGATTATCTTGTTGAACATTTCAAGCAGATCGATGCGTTTCTGGATCTCGCAGGGGTGTCCGGTAAGCTGTCCGACTATCTCCCTCATCAATTGTACAAAAGACATATCGGGGTTGGTTATGAAGGCAACTTTGTATTTGTCCGGGGAGAGGTTATCCAGAATGAGCCTGAGGGAAAGGGTTTTTCCGAGACCGACATCTCCCACGATGACGGCGATGCATTCATTGCCTTCTTCTATGGCAAAAAGCGTCTCCGCTATGGTGTTCTCGACGGAGGCATGTGACTCGACATACATGGAAGGGTCGGGGACATTGTCGAATGGTGGCTTTTTGAGCCCCCAGTAATCATAATACATGGTCTTCTCCTTTCACCAAAACTTCTGCGCTCTCGCTCAGATGTGCAAGAATATCTTCCAGTGAAAACCGTCTAAGTCTGCCAATCTTGTAGCTTCTCAGTTTGCCGGCCCTGACCAGCTTACCGAGGAAAGCTTTGCTTACCTGCAGCATGTTACACACGTCCGAGGCGGTGAGCATTTTTGAGAGGTAGACCTGTTTGAAATAAAAATTGAATACAATTTCACCTTCCTCTGAACGTTGCACGCCCACACTTGATCCGTCGGCTTCAGCGCCCAGGAGAAGCTTGAAATAGTCATGAGACTTCACCACATTTGCCTGTGTGGGAGTCAGCTCTATGGAGAGCTTCTGATCGTCGGACGCCGAGACATTGCCGTGCAGGGGATACTCCCATGACAAGGAAAGCCGATTCGATGCACTGATCTCCTTGTGTTTGGGCCCGTCGACCACGCGGTGGTCCAGGCTCTCCAACGCGCCGACCCCGATCTGGGTTTCCGACTTTCTCCTCCTGACGATGCAAAACTTTTCCATAATCCTCAGTCTTCTTTATCGGCCCATATCGCGCTTTGCTTGAGCCCCGGATCGATACTTCGCGAAACCGGCACCCCACATCATTACTTATCGGCAGAGTCGCTGGAATGTATTAGGTGATAAGGGCAAACGGCCTGAATATCCGGTTCTCACCGCTTACGGTCAACGGAAAACGTTTATCGGTTACAGCCTCCTCCGGAGATTTGTCATCCCCCCTACTGAAGCCCATTCTGTCGAAGAACCCGAGAAGGTCCCAATCCCGCCAGTTGACAAAAACATATTCCTCCTCGACTCCGACCTTCTTGTACATAGCTGCCATCTCGTCAAAGCGAAGCCTGGCGGTCCCTTGTCCCGAAATTTTCTTTTGACGCCACTGTATCCGTTCGCCAGTGAAATATGGAACAAGTTTGGAGTCATGCGGTGGATCTGGACAGCTTTTTTCCCTTGACAAACGGCGGTTCGTTTGATATATTAAACACGCGTTCTCTATACGGAACATATTTCGACCAGATTATGAGCAACGGATTCAGAAGGGTGCCTGCCATCGACAAGTGTTTTGCCATCCTGGAGTTGCTTGCCCAATCAAAAACACCCATGGGCATCAGCGACATATCCGGGAAGCTTACCCTCAATAAGAGCACGGTTTTTAACACCGTCCATACGCTCAGAGACCTCAAGGTCCTTGAGAATCACCCTGACGGGAAATTCGTCTTCGGCACGCGCTTTTATATCCTGGGAAACATGGCGGGCAAGCGCTCAGCCCTCATACAAACGGTACATCCTTACTTGGAGATGATCAACGAGAAGACCAAGCTTTCGGCCTTCTTAGGGCTTCGTTCCGACCGTCAGGCCATTCTCATCGATACAGTCGATTCGGCTTACGGGCTTAAGGTATCGTCCGAAATCGGCAGGCAGATGCCGATCCTGGCGGGCGCCGGCATCAAGGCAATGCTTTCACAGTTACCCGATCAAGAAATCGACGAGATCCTTGCCCGAACCGAGCTCAAACGCTATGCACCTCACTCCATTACCGATAAGGCGGTCTATAGAGCAGAGATTCTTGAGGTTCGCAAGCAGGGCATCGCCTATGATAGAGAAGAGTACATCGAGGGGATGGTTGCCTTTGCCATACCGATCAATGCAAGCGGCAGGAATATTCAGGCCGCCATTTGGGCTGTCGGCCTGGCGCGGCAAGCGTCCGACTCATCCATCCAGGAGATGACTGAGCTCCTGAAAGGCATTTCCGAAGAGCTTAGCTATCGTTTACTGTAAAGTGCAAGAAATATGGGCAACCTGCAACGAACAATAATTACGGGAAGGGTTAGAGGAGGGTAAGACATGTATTTTAGGGTTCAGTGTAACGTAAAGGAGATCGAAGCCCCGGATATGGAAACTGCCGAGCAGATCGTCAGGGATTCGCTGCGAGAGGTTATCTGGTTGCTTCCGGTCACGGATACTCCTGTAGCGCCTGCAGCAAGGGAACCTAAAAAAATTGAAGTAAAGGAAAAGAAAGGTGGACACGGTTCAATGACCGCGCGCCATTAGAACGTGCCATGCAAGCACGTGAAATAAGAACAACCACGCAGCTGGACATCAGGCTGCGGAGAGACCAGAGGGGTAAAAAATGAGGTACGCTGAAACAGGCTTTCAATTGGAAATTGATTTGTCGAAAGGAAGCATCGATAAGGTAGAGACCGATCCTAAAGAAACGGCATTGTATCTGGGGGGCAACGGTATCGCCGCAAAGCTGTTATTTGATCGGGTTACTCCGGGAACCGATCCGTTTTCTCCCGACAACCTGCTCATATTCAGTAACGGTCTTCTGAACGGCACGCCCGTTCCCGGTGCAAACCGCACCGCGGTCAATACTATTGCCCCGGTGAACGGATTGATGGGCCATTCCCTCATGGGCGGATGTTTCGGGCCGGAACTGAAGTTGGCCGGATGGGACAGAATAGTCCTTCGGGGCAAGGCGCCTGACCTGGTCTACATCGTGATACGCAATGACAAGGTTGAGATACGCGACGCCACGCATCTCCGGGGCAAAGGCATGATTGACACTCAGCGGTTGATCAAAGAAGAGTTGAGGGACAACAGGGCCTGGGTGGCTGCCATTGGTCCGGCCGGCGAACACAGAGCTTATCTGGCTTCGATTGATTGCAACAACTCGAGCGCTGCTCGAACGGTCGGGCCGGTCATGGGAGATAAAAGGGTAAAGGCGATTGCCGTCCGGGGAACAAAAGATGTCAATCTCGCCCACCCCGCTGAACTCTGGGAGATGGCCTCACGCCTGAGGAAAGAACTTGATAAGAACCCGAATGTCGGAGACTGGATGGCCGTCGACGAAGATGACAGCTTCCATCACAATAATTTCTCCTGGGGCAATGCCCGTGTGCGCCGGAAGACTTTCTGGAGTGCTTCTCTCGAAGAGAGGTGGCGGAACCTGAAGTACGACCACATGAGCCGTCAGACAGGCTGCTGGAACTGCCCGAAGGCATGCCACAATCTCATTAAATGGCCGAACCGGCAAAGATTTTCCTATAAGTGCTACGGAAAAGACACCTACCATATGGCCTCCTACCAGGAGTTGGACTTCACCTACGAGATACTCGGTATTTCTCAGGACTTAGGATTTGACTCCTACTCCACCCCCCAGACCGTCGCCTTCGCGCTCGAGCTTCTGGACGCCGGGATTCTAACGGAAAAAGACTTTCCGGGGATGCCCTCCGACGTGCGGGGAAGATTCTACTATCTCCTTCAGAAAATGGCATTTAGAGAGGGCATTGGAGATATTTTGGCTGACGGCGTCTCCATGGCAGCGGCGCGGATCGGTCACGGCGCCGAGCAATTCGACCACAACACTGTCAAGAAATTCGAGCAGTTACCCATCAAGCTCGGCAAACTCAATCCCGCCTATTTCCTTATGATAGCCACCGGCGAGGACATGGCTATCACCCAGATCGAAGGCTCCTTCCCGCAGGACCCGATCCTTGATGATGAACTGAGGGAAGAGTTCATTAAAAAATGGACCGCGGTCCCGGATCAGAAATTTGTGGAGTGGTTCCGCCAATGGAAAAAACGTGATCAGTTACCCGACGACGCCATGGTCGCTATTGTTGATTGGAATGAGTGCATGCACTACCTGGATGATGCCTTGGGGTTTTGCGGATTCGTCTCCTCATTCCGGGGCCAGTTTGGCGGCACTACTGGGTATCACGTATGGAATATGCCGCAGCTGATCACCCACGCGACGGGATGGGAATTTGACAAAGACAGGCTATGGGAATGCTTCCAGAGAAACCGGACACTGGTCAGGGCCCTCAATAACAGATTGGGTCTGAGAAGATCCATGGAGAGGCCGCCGGAGGATCACTGGGCGGTACGGAACGAGGAGTATGAGCAGCAGTTGCTGACCAAGTATTATGACTTTAAGGGTTGGACTTTTGATGGGATTCCCACCAAAGAGACCTTGGAGAAATTGAGCCTGGGCTACGTTGCGGAAGACCTCATCAAGAACGGTGTTTTGACCGGGAATGATGTTACTGCCCTCAACGATGCCAGGGCCAAGCAGGGCCAAGAACAAGAAGAAATGAAGAAGGGGGCCTGACCGTGGACAACGATGGGAAAAAAACACGAATAGTCAAAGAAATAAAGGTGGATACCAAAAAGTGCGTAGGGTGCAGGGCATGCGAGATAGCCTGCTCCGCCTTCCACGCCGTGCCGAAATATAGCTCGGTTAATACTGCACGTTCCCGCATCATGGTAACCATGGACGAAGTGAATGATGTGTTTGTGCCGATACGGGCCGGTGACTACGCCCAGGCGGAATGTAACGGGAGAAACAAATACGTGATCGATGGTAAGGAGTACAACGAGTGCACGTTCTGCCCGGCTTCCTGCCCGTCGAGGGATGCCTTCAAGGAACCTGATTCAGGCCT
>JADGQN010000541.1 GCA_017881765.1 Syntrophobacterales bacterium
CCTGGTCGTTGCGGCTCTGCTCTTCATTATCCCCATCGTCACCCAGCGAAAGAAGCTTGCGACCCTCGAAGAGTGACAAAACAATTTAAGGAGGAAACACCGTGGAAGACCCGCGAGAAAGACTGACAACAGCGATATCGACTGCTGAGCTCGAGCGGAGGTGGAGCGCGGCCCGTACAGTGATGCGCGAACACAAGATCGACTACCTTGTGATGCGAAACGACGAGGAGTTTCTGGGCGGGTACGTAAGATGGTTCAGCGATTTCGCGGCACGACATAGCTATCCCTTCACCGTGATCTTTCCTGTGGACGACGAGATGACCTTGATCTCGTGTGGCGCCCCTCCTCCGAGCGATCCATTTCCTCCGCAATGGGCGGTGCGTGGGGTCAAGCAGAGGCTGGGAGCCCCTTATTTCCCCTCGATCCATTATACCAGCGCCATGGATGCCGAACTGGTTGTCGGGGTTTTGAAGGAGAAGAAGCGTCCCACGGTCGGGTTGGTGGGCAGATCATTCATGCCCATCACCTTTTATGAATACATAAAGAAACATATGCCCGGGTCCAAGTTCGTCGATGCTACGGACGACATCGACCGGATCAAGGTGATCAAGAGCCCGGAGGAGATCGAGCTGATCAAAGGGACGGCACAGCGCCAGGACGCGGCCATGGAACACGTAAGAAAATCAATCAGGCCCGGCCGGAGAGATTTCGAGATCCTGGCCGAAGCCCAGTATTCGATGGTAATGCAAGGCAGTGAGCGTCAGCTGATCCTTGTAGGTTCAACCCCTAAGGGCGTGGCCGGCCGGTGGCAATTCCGTCATTTCCAAAACAGAATGATCAAGGAAGGGGACCAGGTCAATGTGCTGATTGAGACCAACGGCCCCGGCGGTTTCTTTACGGAGATCGGCAGAATTTTTTCTCTCGGAACGCCATCTCAGGCCCTTCAGGACGCCGTTGGGACGGCTATAGAAGCGCAGGCTTTGTCACTGAGCCTGTTGAGGCCGGGCGCGAGTCCAAAGGATCTGTGGGACGCAAATAATGAGTTCCTTCAGAAGAGGGGTTATCAACCCGAGCGGCGGCTTTACGCCCACGGCCAGGGTTACGACCTCGTGGAGAGGCCGGCCATCAGATATGACGAACCGATGAAGATCCAGGCCGGAATGAATCTGACTATTCATCCTTTTGCCATCAATGCTGATGCCTGGGCTGTCGTCACGGACAACTACCTGGTCACAGAGACCGGAGCGAGTGCATGTCTCCACAAGACTCAAAAGGAAGTCATCGTCATTGAATAGGCGCTGAGCAAAAATCGTTGACTGGTTGACTAGTTGATTGGTTGATTCGTAACTACAACTGCTTAATGGTCCTAATACTCAGCCCCTTGTTGGCTCTTGCTTAACCTATGGTGTGAAGCACGTCGTCCGTCTGGTTCAGGCAGACGGGTCCCTGTTCGGTCATGAAATAGGTTTCTCCCCATAAGAGCATGTTGGCGCCTTTTGAGTCATCGATGCGGGGATGAATAATCGCAGCAACGCCGGGATTAAACAGCACCTCACTCTGGGCCGCCACCCTGCCTTCGATCAGGTCCAGTCCCACAAAGTGGCCGAGGGGCGCAGTCAACGTAAAGCCATATTTTTTTGAAGTCTCCGCCATCGTGCTGACTACATCGGCTGTTTTTGTCCCAATCTTTATACTCTCCAAAGCTGACCGGGTGACCATTACCGCTGCTTCATGAAATCTGATCAGCGCCGGATTTTCAACGCCCACTGCGATGATCCTGACCAACTGGTTCCAGTAGCCGCCGTAAGCATTGGTCATCTCCATGTGAACGCAGTCTCCCTTTTCGATTGTCCGCTGGCCCGGGCACCATGGAAGGCCCTGAAAGGCAGTGCCCTCTTTGGAGACAGGGAAGGGCCCGGAGAAAACAAGGTTGAATGTCTTGTCCGCGCCATGTCCTCGATGAAAGCCCTCGATGATTCCGGCCACCTCGTACTCCTTCATGCCGGGCTTCAGCTCTTTCAGCACTTCCTTGTAAGCGCCGTCATTAAGCTCAGCCGCCTTTTGGAGCAACCTCCTTTCATCTTCACTCTTCGTGAACCGCAGGCGTTGGAGCATTGATCCCGCATCAGCAAACTTTGCCTCGGGAAGTTTCTCCCGAAGAGAGAGGTACATGCTTGCCGGGATGCTTTCCGTGCTGATGATGCCCACATTTCCTCCTTCGAGGCTCTTTTCCTTGAGAACGCGGGTCACCGTTTCGGCATAATCAACACTCAATCGGATATCGTCTACCCATGAGTATTTTTTTGCAACCGTCTCCTGCAGTTCCATGGGGACAAGCATGATGGGGTCGTCTTTCAGAAAGAAAAGCAAGAGGCCGTATTGAGAAAATATGAAAAAATCGGTCAAGTAACGGAACCCCCCGGTGGCAAAAACAGGGCTGCCCGTTGCATGGCCGTTTCCTACGACCAGGAGAACCGGTAAATTCTCCATGGCCATCGACGCTCTTAGTGCTTCATATCGTCGATCCCGCTCCTGCTTGGATAAATACATTAGCACTGC
>JADGQN010000178.1 GCA_017881765.1 Syntrophobacterales bacterium
CCAACAGTGCCGAGGGAGAAGAAAAGCAGGTTCGCAAACCATGCGGCGAAAAGCGGCGGAAATATCTCCGAATAGCCCAGGGAGAGTGAGATGGAATGGAAGAACCAGTACAGCATGCCGACGGAGATCCCCACGAATATGCCCTTTGAGATCTGCTTTGTTTTGGAGTAGCGCAGGCCCACCGAAAAGGCGGCAAATACCATGATGACATTGATGAAGGGGAAAGCCATCTTGTTGTCCAGATCCACGAGATACCGTGTGATGTCGTGTCCGTTCTTTTGAAGCCGGCTTATGTAACGGCTCAGCTCTCTGTAGCTCATCTCTTCGGGATTGCGCTCCACGATCTTAAAGACCGATGGGGGTTCATCGATCAGTCCCGTCAAGGTGGCGTATGACTTCTTCGCCGTAACGCCGGCAGGCCCGAATGTCCTTTCGACGACATCATGAAAGACCCAAGACCCGTCCTGCCAGGTGCCTTCCTTCATGTCGTATCTTTTTCGGATCGAGTATTGGTCGGAAAGCTCGATCAACGTGACATCCTTCAGGAGATCCCTCTTTGTGTCAAAGAAGCCAATGTTGCAGATCGTGTTTTCCCGTTTGAACCATATCTTATCGTTCTTGAAATAAACCAGGGATTGCTCCTGTTTTATCTTTGCCCTGTAAATGTACTCGGACGTAGATGACGAAACCGGTATTATCCACTCGGAGAGGACAAAGGAGAAGATGACCAATGCCAGGGAGAAAAGGAGCAAGGGCTTCATCATCGCAAAGGTACTGATGCCCGAAGTCCTGATGAGGATGATCTCGTTGGCCCGGATCATGACGATGATGAGAATGAGTATCGATATGAGAAAGCAAAGCGGGAGAATAAGATTGAAATAGTAGGGAAGGCGAAGCGCGAGATAAGCGAGACCGTACAGCAGGTTGTGAAACGTCTGAGCGAAGAGATCCACGTGATCGAAGAACTCGATAATCGTAAAGATGGCAATCCCGGCAAATTCCGAAAGCAGCAAGAATTTGAGTACATTTCTTATCAGGTATTTACTTAACTTTCGCAATCAGTGACTCCAGCGCAGTCTTCCATTGGCCTGATGGCCGTGTCTGTTCCTCGGTGTTTAAATCTTTGAGAAGATAGAGGCCGACACCTGCAACGAGCAGGTTGGGTGTGATCGATACGAGGAGCGGGGAGATGCTGAATTGCCCGCCAATATTCTCTGTCAGTGCTGTGACGACATAGTAAGAGACGAAGATGAGCAGGCTGTATACGACGCCTGAGAACCTTCCCTCGGCTCTGCGCCTGATACCCAGGGGTACACCAACCAGCACGAAGGCTGCTGCTGCCATCGGGATGGTGAATTTCTTGTACAGGTCGAGCAGGTAATCATACTTCTCAGGGCCTGTTGCCGCACGGTATCTTGCAGCCAGTTCCCGGAGGCCCATTTCATGCGGTCTTCGCCTCACCTCACTGATGCGCGGCAGTACATTCATGAGATTCATGGCAAACACGTAATCCCTGAAGGCTACCGTCCGGTACGTGTCAGTCACTTTTTCCCACCGGTGAACACTTCCGTTCCTGAGTGAAAAGGAAAGGTCCAGCGTGTTGGTATCAAGGTTTACGACGCCTCGCTCGGCTGAGATTGTCTGTCTGACCCCTTCATCCCGGTCATCCGATATGAAAATTCCTGAAAGGTCGCGGTTTTTTTTGTCAACCTTTTCTATGAAAATGACGACCTCAGGAATCGAATCGTTGAAACTACCTTCCTTATCCTCGACTGAGATACTCTTTTTTGCGATGGTCACCACGGTATTCCTGAATGCGTCTCCGGCGTGGGAAACCAGCACCGTCGTATTGAGCACGCCGACTACAAAGATGGCGAAACCCAGAACCGCGAATGGAACGAGCAAGCTTCGAAGGTTTATGCCATTTGCCTTGAGCGCCAGTATTTCGTTCTCGCTTGATAGTCTTCCCAGCACGACGATGGTGGAGAGTAGAAAGGCCATGGGAAATGTAAAGGTGAGATAAGCAGGGAACGAGTAGAAAATAAGAAGCACGATGTCGGTGAGATCTACGCCCTTGTTGATCACGAGGTCGGCCATCCGGCCAAGCCTGCTCACCACAAGAATAAACGTGAAAATGAGCAACGAGAGGAAGAAAAGCGATGCCAATTCCTTCAGAAGATACACATAGAGCTTTTTCGGGAGTACGCGGGACCAGATCACCGGTAATGCTATCATTGAGAAGATTTTATGTCAATTTGGTGACTCTTTGCTGCTTTGTTGACGGAAACCCTCAGAAGCACAGGTAAGGGCAGGAGCGAAGGTAGAGTTGGAAGTACAGGTAAATACAAAAGCAGGTAGAGGTAAAGACTAAAGCAAAGGTTGAGGTGGAAGCAAAAAGAAAGGTCAAGGTAGAGAAATTTTAGCTCCGGTTCTTACCTTAACCTTCGTTCTTGTACTTACCTCTACCTGCTTTATCTTTTACCAGTTTTACTGGTGGAAGAACTTAGAGATGGGAGCTAAATACGACTTGAAGAGGGCGGCCAGTAACGAAAGGGCGATGCAGCCCGCGATCGCGTACATAGCCTTCCGGTACTTTCTTGTCCCTTTACGCATCAAAGTCTGGCTCTCTTCTTTCAGCACGGCCCGCACTACTGCCCCATCGACAATACGTTTTGTGTGGGAATAGAGGTAGAGCAGGCAGCGGTCACCGATCACATTTATCAGGCGGGGGCACCCTTGGGCCGTTCGATACATCTCCTTCACCGCATCGTCCGTGAATTGCACGAATCCCCTGGAGCCCGCCCGCAGCAACCTGTGGTGGATGTACAGGAAGATCTCATCCTCGGCAAGAGCCTTCAGTCTATATATGACGGTTATTCTCTGGGCCAGATAGCGCATGGCCGGTTCGACAAGCCTCTGGATGATTTCGGGCTGGGCGAAGAGGATGATGTGCAGTATTTTCTGTTTGTCCGTTTCGAAGTTGGAAAGCACCCGGATAAATTCGAAGAGTTGGGAGGAGAGTAGTTGCGCCTCGTCAACGACGACCACGGTCTCTCTGCCTTCCCGATATTCGTCCAGCAGAAAGTCTCTCAGATTTTCGAGAAGTTCCTCTCTGTTGGTAGTGAATACGGGTACCGCCAGTTCCTTGAGGACCTGCCTCAGAAATTCAGCCTCTTCCATGATGGGGTTGAGGATGAGTGCCGTGTGAAAGAGCTTCTTATCCAGGTTCTCAAGAAAGATTCGCGAGATTGTAGTTTTGCCTAACCCCACGTCCCCGTAAACGAGTGCGAAACCTTCCTTCTGGTCGATAAAGAATCTGAGGTGGTCCGTCGCCTCCCTGTAACTCCTCGATTCGAAGTAGAAGGAAGGATCGGGTGTCAATCCAAAGGGTTTCTCAGTGAGGCCGCAATACTCGAGATATGGGATTTCCATATTGGTATTATTATACGCTTTGCTGTTTTTATGCAATAATTTAGTATCAGAGCCCTCGTTATGGAGCGGCACGGCCGCGTCGGAAAAATATGTCCCTGAGACTTCGGTATGGCCCATTATTTGAATTGACTGCAAGGAAGATGCCGAGAAAACTTTACCTGCTGTTTAGCCTCTTCCTTTTGGCAGCCGGTTTTTATTATCTGGCGAACTGGCCGATAACCGCGACGGATACCGATTTGTGGTATCACCTGAACGGGGGAAGATACTTTTGTGAGATGGGCTCCGTCGCCAGAACAAGCTTCTTTTCTTTTATCGAGCCGCAAAGAGCGTGGGTAGATTACTACTGGCTGTTCCAGGTGCTTGCCTACCAGATATTTTCATGGTCGGGCTACGTTGGATTGATTTTTTTTAGAACGCTGCTTTCTTGCGCCACCCTTCTGATGCTCTTCTTTTACTTTTACAGGGATCAAAGGGAAAAGGATGCGGTTCTCTACTACACGCTTCTCTTTGTCTTCTACGTTCTCTTGTTTTTGCCCAGAAGTTTACCCGTGAGGCCGCATCTCTTCTCCTACCTCTTGATCACGATATTTCTCTACGTGCTTGAATTCAAGCCCCTGAGAGCGCGCTGGCTGCTGTTACCTCTGGCTGCACTCTGGTCGAATCTGCACGGCGTTGAGTATCCCGTGATGCTCCTCCTCCTCGGCGCCTATTTCGTGGAGTTTGTGTGCGAACGAATGAAGAAGAGGGGTACGCCGCGCAAGGATACGTACCTTTACGAGGGCCTCCTTGTGCTCGCGGCGGCCGCGATTTTCTGCACGCCTCATGGTATCAGGCTTCTTGCGGTGCCATTCAAGAGCATCGCACAGGTCTCACCGTTTATCTATGAGCTGAGGCCATTGTCCGTCTACGATTTCGTCTCCTTTTTTGGCATACTTTTCTTTCTCCCGGGGTTCGTGGCCTATACCGCAATAAGGAAAAGGAGGATGAGAATCAGCCATTTACTCCTTTTTCTGGGTGGGCTCGCCCTCCTTCTGAAGGGAAAGCGCTTTGTCAACGAATATGCGCTTCTCGCGCTTCCCTTGCTGGGAGCTTATATGCCAGCCGTTTCGGCAGGGCCGCGGGTAAGGGTGCTCAAGCCCGTAGCTGCCGCACTGAGCGTGCTGTTCATGGCCATGCCTCTTTTTTTCATGCACTCATTTTTCACCCATCCGCCCAGATATCCGGTATCCGCACGGGAGCTTCCGGAAGGCGTGACCCAGTTTCTCAAGCGGGTTAATGGAACCGGCTCCATTTTGAATCATCCGAACGCCGGCGGGTACCTGGAGTGGGAGCTCTACCCCAGGTGGAGGATTTTCATGGATATGCAGGTGCCCTTCCTATTCACGGCGGAAGATTTCGAAACCGTCCGGAGCGCTTACACCGACCCACGCGTGCTGCGGGAGGTCATCGCGCGATACCGGCCCGCCTTCATTGCCGTTCCCATTGAAATGGATGGGTTCAGGGCGCTGATCGCGGATCATCCGGAATACCGTCTCGTTTTCTTTGACGATGCGGAGGTCCTTTATGCTGATGGGTCGCAAGAGCCCGCCCTGGCCCTACGGTACGGGATGAAGAGCATCGACCCCTTTTCTCTTTACAGCGAACCGGTCCGGAGCAGCCCCGATTATCAGCTGGTCTTGAAGGAGCTGCTGAGACTCTCTGAGCTATATCCTGATGGCGCTCTTGTCAATGCAGCCATCGCCACGGTCTATCAGCGCCAAGGTCGGTATCGGGAAGCGATGCCCTATGCCGAATCGATCATGCGGACCTATCCGGAATCGCATCTCGGCTACAAACTCAAAGCCAATCTCTTTTCGCGGCTTGGCGCCTGCGTGGAAGCCGCACCATTTTATAAAAAGGCTATCGACCGGTCAGACGGCGCGATGAAAGAGCTGATCGTAAAGGAAGCCTCTGCATGCAGGGATAATCCAGACGGCACGAGATAGGGCAGATGCTGAGTGAGCAAAGGTTTTCGCAGCACGTCTAACCTCCAGGCATGGACATGGTCGTGGGCCCTTGGTACGTATGTTGCAGCGAGGCGTTTGTGCCCCATCGCGGCAAAAAACCCATAGCCAACCCTTACGTCATGCTCCGGGAGGAGTTTGACGACTGGGCCGTTCTCTTCAACCCCGATACCGGTCATGGCTTTGGCCTGAGCCCTACGGGCGTATACCTGTGGAAGCTCCTGGACGGGGAGCACGCCATAGATGGTCTCCTTGATGAGATCCGCCGCCTTGCCGAAGGCGTGCCTGAAGAAGCCAGAGATCAGATCGGCGCATTTATTGATGCACTGGTTACAGAGGGGCTTGCCGGGTACGGCGATAAAGGGGCTTACCGGGAAAAATGTTGCCACGCTCCCCTTGCAGGATTGAACGAGGTGAAGCCGTTTACGTATGAACCCCCGAAGCTGATCGATTTCACCGGAGGGCGAGCAGCCAGCGGGACAGATTGCTATAGTCAGGGGTCACACGGTGGCAACTGCACAAGCGGTGCGGGTGCCACTGGCTACTGCTGCGGCGGGACCTGCGGCACCCCACCATCCTGCTGCGGCGGGACCTGCGATGGGGCTGATTGCCAATCGGGGGGTAATCCGCTTGTCTACCCGTGCGGGTATGGGAGCAGTAATCCGGTCATGTGTAATTGCTATAGTTACGGAGCTAATGCCACAAGTTGTCAATACGGAACGAACGCTGGGTCATGCTCGACTGGTAATTCGACTTAAACTACGATTTCGTCTCCTTCTTCGGCGTACTCTTTCTTCTCGCCGGGTTCGTGGCTGTCACTGCAGTCCGGAAAAGGGGGATGAGGATCAGCCATCTGCTCCTTTTCCTGGGGGGGCTCATACTCCTTCTGAAAGGAAAGCGCTTCGTCAACGAATATGCGCTGCTCGCGCTCCCCTTGCTGAGAGCTTATATACCAGCCATTTCGGCAGGGCCGCGGGCAAGAGTGCTCAAGCCCGTGGCTGCCGCCCTGAGCGTGGTGTTTATGGCGATGCCCTTTTTCTTCATGCATTATTTCTTCTCCCATCCGCCCAGATACCCGGTATCTGCCCGGGAGCTTCCCGAAGGCGTGACTCAGTTTCTGAAGCGGGTCGATGGAGCCGGCCCGGTTCTGAACTATCCGGATACGGAGGGATACCTCGAATGGGAGCTCTACCCGAGGTGCAAGATATTCATGGATATGGAGGTTCCTTTCCTATTCACGGCGGAAGATTTCAGGACCGCCCGGAGCGCATACACAGACCAAGGCACGCTGAGGGAGGTCATCTCGCGCTACCGGCCCGTTTTCATTACCGTGCCCATCGAAACGGAGGGGTTTAAGGCGCTGATCGCAGATCACCCGCAGTACCGTCTTGTCTTCTTCGACGACGCGGAGGTCCTGTATGTGGATGGGTCGCAAGAGCCGGCCCTGGCTTTACGATACGAGATCAAAACCATCGATCCCTTTTCTCTGTATAGTGAGCCGGTCGTAGGCAGTGCAAGCGATAGGCCGATCCTGGAGGAGTTGCTAAGCCTCTCGGAGATATATCCTGATGGTGCTCTCGTTAATGCGGCCATCGTCACGATCTATCAGCGCCAGGGGCGCTACCGGGAAGCGATGCCCTATGCCGAATCCATCGTGCGGACCTATCCGGAGTCGCATCTCGGTTACAAGCTCAAAGCCAACCTCTTTTCGCAGCTTCACGCCTGTGCGGAAGCCGCACCGTTTTATAAAAAGGCTATCGACCGATCAGACGGCGCGATGATAGAGCTGATCGAGACGGAAGCCTCTGCGTGCAGGGAGAATCTACACGGCACGAGATAGGGCAGATGTCGAGTGAGTACGGTTTTCGCAGCCTGTCTATCTCCAGGCATGGACGTGGTCGTGGGCCCTTGGTACGTATGTTGCAACGAGGCGTTTCGTGCCCCATCGCGGCAAAAAACCCATAGCCAACCCTTTCGTCCTTCTTCGGGAGGAGTTTGACGACTGGGCCATTCTCTTCAACCCCGATAGCGGTCACGGTTTTGGCTTAAGTCCCACGGGTGTCTACCTGTGGAAGCTCCTGGACGGGGAGCACACCCTGGATTCCCTCGTTCAGGAGATCAGCCGTTTTACTGCCGTACCAGAAGAAGCGAGAGATCACCTCGTGGCATTTGTCGATGAACTGATCGCGGAAGGGCTTGCCGCGTACCGTAGCACCCTGTCTGGGCTACCTCACAATCCCGACAAGGCAGCACTGCCCCTGGGGAGCCGGTCCCCTGGGCCGCTGAGCGCGGGGAATATGCTCAACTACGAACCCCCTAAGCTGGTCAATCTGAGTGGAGAGCGTGCAACGGGCGCTTGCTCTTGCTGCAGTTCCGGCACCAGCGTGGGAGCGGACTGCAATTCAAACGGAGCCTGTGCAGGCAGTAACTGCTGGCCCGGGACCTGTGCTTCGCAGTTATGCCTCACTGTTGGGAACTCGGCGAGTAGCAGATGCTGCACGGGAAATTCGCCCGGCTGGGCTCAGAGTTGCGAGCCCGGGAATTGCCCACAAAATTGCGGTGACTGTTTCGGCGGCCACACGGCAATGTGCTACAACGGCGATTACGCCACGTAGAGCATAGGGGTGTCTGCTCTTGACTCTTGTTGGTGCGGGGCGTGCTGGAGCAAATAAAGGACATGGATCGGTTAAGGACACGAAGTTAAATGAAAGACGGTGAAAAACCCATAGCCAATCCTTACGTCGTACTCCGGGAAGAGTTTGACGACTGGGCTATTCTCTTCAACCCGGATAGCGGTCATGGTTTCGGTCTGAACCCCACCGGCGTCTACGTCTGGAAGCTCCTTGACGGGGAGCATTCGGTTGATGGCATGCTCAAGGCCCTGCGCCGGGATGTTGCCGATGTACCTCAAGGGGCGGGTGATCACCTTGTCGCGTTCGTTGAGGATCTCACCCAACACGGGCTGGCGAGGTACGGAGGAGCATCGGTGTGCGATGACAGCAGACACCTGAGACCCTGCCCCATGGGTGGAGCAACGGTGACCTTCACCTATGAACCCCCTCAACTGGTCAATTTAAGTGGAGAGCGTGCAGCAGGTTGCTACCACTGTGGCCCAGGCACTTCTGATACGTACTGCGCGCCTGGGGCCTGCGCAGATAACGGCGACTGCTATAATGGGAGCGGGGCGGGTGGCTGGTGCAATAGCAATGGGAGCTCAGCGAATACTGAGTGCTATATCGGGAATTCCACGCAAGGCCCCTGCGTTGATGGGGGCAGTGCCCAATGGAGCAACTGCTTAGACGGTACCACTGCCTCTTACTGTCATACTGGTGGCAACAAGTGATCCATCCCTGGAAAACCTATCAAAGAGGTCTACCCCCATCATCAAGGGTCACGGGCCAGCCATCGGTGCATAACTGGCAACGGGGCCACGGCCTCTGGTACGTGTATTG
>JADGQN010000542.1 GCA_017881765.1 Syntrophobacterales bacterium
CTGAGGCGGGATGGGGTATCGATCCCAACGTCCGACAAGCTCCTGGAACTGCGCCCTGAGGCTCGTTTCTTTAGGCAGATCGAGCATGAGGGCATGGTTCTGAAAGGAGCCATGAATATTCATTGCTACCTGTTTATTCGGGTATCCTTCGATGTTCTCAAACAGTATTGCCGGACCCGCGGCCATCTTTGCCGCCGCGCATGCGGCAGCGCGGATGTCAGGCTCGGGTTTAACCTTTTCGTTGATCCGAACGAGCTGTCCTTCTGCTTCAGCCTTATCGAGAAATGCTCTCAGGGAGTTAAAGGGCATTGTGCTTCTCCTTGGGGCCTATTGTCGGCTTTTTGGGTAGCGAAGGCTGCACCAGCCTTTGCGTGACTTTACACTACGCTTGCTATGCTGTCAAGCGTTTATGTCCTTGGGGATGAGGCCCTCTCTGCCGCCAGGAGAGCCGCGCCGTGCGCAGCGATGATCTGTGGTTCCTCGGGGACCAGGAGGATGATACCGAGCTCTGACTCGATGGCCTTCACCAGGCCGATGTCTTTGGCCCCGCCACCCGTTACAGCGCAAATTCCCACAAGCCCCGTGCGCTCAACCATGTTGACGATCTTCGATGCCATGGCTTTGTGGACGCCCGCCAGGATGTCCTCCACGAGCGCACCCTCGGCTATGCGAGAGACGGCTTCCGATTCGGCAAAAACAGCGCAACCCGTGTTGAACTCAACCGGCTTTTGAGACTTGAGGGAGCGTGGCCCGATATCACTGAACTCTATGTGGAGCAGACGGGCGATAACCTGGAGGAATTTGCCGCTTCCAGCGGCGCATTTCTCGTTGAGTATGAAGTTGGTAGCCCTTCCATCCTCATCGATTTTGATCACTTTGCTGAACTGCCCGCCTATGTCGATAATCGTCTGTGCTTTCGGGAAGAGGCGGTGGATACCTTTCGCCTGACAGGATATATCGGTCACCGCCTGGTCAGAGAACTCGACTGTTGCCGAGCCATAGCCGGTCGCGACCGTAAAGGAAAGATCTCCCGGAGAGAGGCCGATCTTTCCCAAAGCGTCCGTGCGGATCTTCTCCGCGGTCTCCCGGTAGTTTCCACCGGAGGGGGCGACTGCGTACGCCTTGATGTTCCCGTCGGCGCAAACAACGGCCTTGGAGAAAGCAGAGCCTATGTCGATGCCGAGCACATGAACCATATCAGATGATCCTGGTTAACCGTAAGCCGCACATGGTGGCTTTGCCGTGTGTGCCGTCATTCCGGCGGTAGCGAAGCATCCTGTAAGGAACGCCGGAATCCAGAAACCGGACTGGATGCCGGATCAAGTCCGGCATGACGCAGAATACCCCCTGCTCGCGGTGGGGTTGTTCTTTCGATATTGGAATTTGTTCGATGATAGCGAAGCATCCTGTAAGGACCCATGCCCCTTGACCCCGATTTGTTACGTGTAAGTCTTGGCTTCCTGCAAGCCCTGCCTCGCGCGGACTAAGGGCTGTCCACTCAAGGCCGCTTTGTCAGCCAATTCCTTTCCGACAAGGGCTGCACCTATGGCCCCGGTGAGCAGCGGTTCCGGAGGGACGAGGACCCGGCACCCGAACCGTGCCTCTAAAGCCCTTACGAGGCCGATGTTCTTTGCTCCACCGCCCGTGATGGCCACATCCGGCTCTATTTTCAGCTTACTGACCATAGCATATATTCTCGTGGCAATCGCCTCGTGTATACCTGCAATAAGATTTTCAACAGGCTCGCCGTTTGCGAGCTGGGAGACGACCTCTTGCTCGGCAAAGACCGTGCAGGTATTGCTGATCGTTGTCGCTTTTTGGGCCGAAAGAGAAAGTTCGCCAAGCGCATCCAGCGGGACGCCCAATGCCTCCGCTATGACCTCGAGGAATCGCCCGGTCCCGGCTGCACACTTATCGTTCATGACGAAGCCGGCAACTTTGCCGTTCTTCAGCTTGATGCCTTTGCTGTCCTGGCCGCCTATATCAACCACCGTTTTTGCCGTGGGCAAAAGACTGTGCAGGCCCTTCGCGTGGCACGTTATCTCGGTGACCTGCTTGTCGGCGAACGGGACGTTGATTCTGCCATAGCCGGTGGCGACGATGTAACTCAGATCGGTAAACTGCAGACGGGCGCCGGTGAGCGCCTCTTCCATTACCCTGTGGGCCAACCGACGATGTTCGGGCCCGGTCGGCCCTATCACGGAGGCAACGAGGCCGTCGCCCATGATTGCTACTTTGGTCATGGTGGAGCCAATGTCAATCCCCGCAAAGAACTGTTTCAATACCTATTGCCTTCATTCATATGTGCTTAGACTCTGCTAAGGGTACCAGTCAAATTCCGAATATCGAATATCTAAATCCTAAACAAATCCTAATATCAAAAATTCCAAACCGGAGCACGGACCTTGGCCATGTTACCCGCGCTTACTCTTCGCCGCCTCCAGCGTTTCTATGAAAGCATCGATCCTGTTGTGGACATCCGCCTCGTTGTAAGAGCTGATATCAACGATATCTCCCTCCATGATCATGACGGGTAT
>JADGQN010000179.1 GCA_017881765.1 Syntrophobacterales bacterium
ATATCCCTTTCGGTTTGCTGAAATCCCCGGAAGAGAACATCAATGCTCGCCCTATTCTTTTCGGCTACAGAGAGCGCTTCTTCTTCCGTCTTAGACGACAGTCGGGGAGGCCTTATTCTTGTAGCGAGATAGACAATCTCATCCCATCCGAAGAGGAGCAACTTACCGCCGACCCCTTGTACGCCCTTTTTCAGGGCGACCTCTTCAGGGACTTCCGGCGCCATATCGACGATGACGATCCGGGTTTCTGCGCCGGCTCGGCAGAGACTTTCGAGAATGTTTTTCGTGAGCGTGGTCTTGCCGGTATTGACCTCTCCGGTAATCAGTATCCTCCTGCCGAGTATAGCAGATGGTTCAATCATCACATCCTCTCCCTACGCATTTTTTGTCAGCGTCTCCGGCAGGAAACAGAGGGTCACCACGCCGAGAAGGTTTATGACACAGGTGATAGCCAGACCCGTCTCAAGGCCATAGATCTTACCTATATAACCTATCGTATACGGTGCGAGTACCGCACCGATGCGCCCCATGTTCCAGCAGAAGCCACCTGCGTAGGCACGGAGATGTTCAGGAAACAGCTCCGCGTAGTATGCGCCAATCGTGGCAGCCACACCGCTCACGCCGATCCCGACAACGGCCCCCCACCAGAAAAGAAAGGTGGGGTTATGCGAGATGATGTAGACGCCGACCGAGAAGGAAACCAGAAGGAAAGCTGCCATCATCGCTGTCCGCCGACCTATCCTATCCGCCAGATGGCCGAAGATCTGAAAGCCGACAAACATGCCCACATACATGAAAAGCGAGAAATTGGCCATGGCCGACAGGGTGAGTCCTCGTTCCCGGACGAGAAAAGTAGGAATCCAGTAGGCCACACCCCAGTACCCGGCAAGATTGCAGAGGCTCACCAGGGTGGCCAGGATGGTAGTCTTCGTCAACCCTGTCCCAAAGATGGCCCCGATGCGGACTCGTTCACGTTTTGAAGCGGCATCGCCTGACGGTATGAGCCAGGCCACGACCAGGGCGAGGGGAATCGAACCGGCCCCGGCGAGAAAGAGCATGCGCCAGTCCAGCGTGAGAACCAACCTGCCCACCAAGGCGGCCAGAACTGCCCCGATGGCGAAGCTACTGTAAACAAAAGAGGCGGCACGGGCACGATAGATAGGTGCCCAGTGCTGGGCGATAAGGGCCGAGCAGGGACCCCAGAGACCGCCTATGGCAAGACCGGTGAAACAGCGGAGCACCATCCACTGCCCCCAGGTTGAGATGAGGTAGACGAGCCCCATACCGATGCCGAGCCAGAGGAGGGACAGGACAAGGGCACAGCGTCTGCCGTAATTCTCGGCTAAGAGACCGAATACGACAGAGCCTGCCATGGCCCCTATCATCGTGGCTGATCCAAGGAGTCCTCCTTCGGCAAGTGAGATACGAAGCACCTTGAGGAGAACAGGCATGGCGATGGCAAGGACGATCAGGTCATAGCTATCGATGAGGTAGGAGAAGAAGGTAGCCCACAGCACGCGCCAGCGGTAAGGGCTCCCGGATGGATGTTCGGACGCACGCATCTCTTTTTCTAGCAAAGCAACCTCTCTTCCGCCTTGGCCAAGGAGCCGGATGTGGATGACCTCCCGTCCACCGTGGCGCGGCGGGATAAAATAAAAGCCGCTAGCTCCTGGTGAAGCTGCGGCTTTTCCATCTGAAGAACCCGTTTGCTTCCCTACGCCGGCATTATCCGACAGGTTCAAGGGGTCATCCCGCATAATGCGGGGTCTCTCAGCCGCTTTCAGCTCCCCCAGCGATATAGCTACTGCCTATATGTTACGACGCTTCTTTCCCTCAATCAAGATCAATGTGCGAGCCCGCCCGATCAAGGAAGGTGCGGATGCCTTCCTGTACTAGTGATTTTTCCCCGCGACGTCCGTATACAGGCTTTCTCACGCTAATGTTGACTGCGGGGGTCGAGATGACAAAGGCGCCCGTGAGCCCGCAGGAACATTTTCTGCCCCGGTACTGTCGGAGAGCCTATCAAAGACTTCCTTGATGGTCTGCATGCAGTCCGGGAAGAACCGCCCCGCTTCCCAACGTGAAGGATAGTTGCTATACTACCGCTGAACACTAGTTCCATCATCCGACCGGCATTTCATCCTGATATTTTTAGGGGGTACCATGGCAGAGAAAACGCCGAACAATAAAACAAACCACACAAATAAGCACACATGGGATACGAAAGCGCCGCGGACCAAAAAAGCGCCTACGGATACTCCGAAAAAGCGGGCCAAAGCTATCCCTCCTGTCAAAGCACCACCCCCGGAAAGAGAACCGTTCCCGATTGTCGCGCTCGGTGCCTCCGCGGGCGGGCTTGAGGCGTTCGAGCAGTTTTTCAAGAACCTGCCGGCAACGACCCTGGCGGCGTTCGTGGTCATCTCCCACCTCGACCCGAAGCACACGAGCATCATGACGGAGCTGATCTCGCGGTTCACGTCGATGACGGTGCATGAGGCCACGGACAACGTTGAGGTGGAGCCCGGCCACATATACGTAATCCCGCCGAATAGTGACCTCGCCATTTTTCACGAAAGGCTTCAGCTCACCCAGCGGGAAAAGTCGGCGAGCCCACATTTGCCTATCGATTTCTTCCTCCGCTCCCTTGCCGAGGACTCAGGCGACAGGGCCGTGGCCATTATCCTGTCGGGTACCGGGTCGGATGGGACCCTGGGAGTACGGGCCGTGCAGGGTGCGGGCGGCACGGTCTTCGTGCAGGACCCCGCATCCGCCAAGTACGACGGCATGCCGAGAAGCGCGGTACAGACGGGTCTCGCCGACCACATACTGCCGGTGGAAGAGATCCCTAAGGCGCTCATGACCCTTCTCGAACGATACCGGACGAAAAAAGAACTGCCGGGAGACGAGGAGATGTCTGCAACCATGCAGAAGATACTGATGGTGGTAAGATCAAAGACGGGGCACGACTTCTCGCTCTACAAAAAGAACACCCTTATCCGCCGCATCCAACGGCGAATAAGGGTCCATAACATCGGCGCCCCCGCTGACTACGTGCGCTATCTGCAGGAGCATCCGGATGAGGTGCAGCAGCTCTTCAAGGAGCTGCTCATCAACGTGACCAGCTTCTTCCGGGAACCGGAAGCCTTCGAGGTCCTCAAAAAAACGATACTCCCCGAGCTTCTCCACGATAAGCCCTCTGACTACACCATCAGGGTGTGGGTGCCGGGATGCGCGACAGGCGAGGAGGCGTGTTCGATTGCGATGATTATCCGTGAATACGCGGAAAGTACAAAACAGGACTACCGGCTCCAGATGTTCGCCACCGACATCAATGAATCGTCCATCAGCCACGCGCGCGCCGGCTTCTTCCCCCCCAATATCGCTGCCGACGTACCCGCACCCAGGCTGGCGAAATTCTTCGTCAAGGAAGAAACGGGTTTTCGCGTGAGGAGGGACATCAGGGAAACGATTGTCTTTGCGGTGCAGAACGTGACGAAGGACCCGCCCTTTACCAGACTTGACCTCATCTCCTGCCGGAACGTCCTCATCTACATGGAACCCAACCTCCAAAGCAAGCTTATGACCCTCTTCCACTACAGCCTGAGGCCCGGTGGCGCGCTCTTCCTCGGCTCCTCCGAAACCATCGGCCCTTCGATAAACCTTTTCAGCACAATCGACAGGAAATGGAAGTTCTTCCGGGCCAAACCGCAAGCCGGACACGTTGCTGAGCTCGACAAAGTCGTTCCTCCCTGGTCACCCGATCTTGCACAAGGCGGGTACACGACGCCACCGCCCGCGAAAAGGGTCAACCTGGAGGAGACAGCGCACAGCACCCTCCTTTCGGTTTTCGCTCCTCCCGCGATCATTGTCAACGACAAGGGAGACGTACTCTACGTCCACGGGGAAACGGGCAGGTTTCTGACGCTGTCCCCGGGCCGGCCGTCCCTCAACATCAGCCACATGGCGCGAGAGGGCTTGCGGTTTCAAATGCGCTCGGCCTTCCATACCGCCATCACCCACCGGCAGGATGCAGTCTACCGGGGTGTCCGCGTGAAGACCAACGGCGGGACGGAAAAGATCGATCTTGCCGTGAAAGTGCTGCCCCACACAGAAGGGGAAGAGCAGCTCTTCATGTTCATGTTCCAGGAACCCCTTGAGCAAAAAACCACGGAGATGAAAAAAGGCGACGGCCCAATGCCGGACGCCGGACGCGTCTCCGAGCTGGAGAAGGAGCTTTCCTCTACAAGGGAGAGTCTGCAGGCCACCATTGAGGAGGCGCAGGCAACCAACGAAGAGCTGCGCTCGGCTAACGAGGAGATGCAGTCAACCAATGAGGAAATGCAGTCCACGAACGAGGAGCTGGAAACGTCGAGGGAAGAGCTGCAGTCGGTCAACGAAGAGCTGACGACGGTAAATTCCGAACTGCAATCGAAGATCGACCAACTTTCCCGTAGTGAGAGCGACATGAAGAACCTCCTCGACTCTACAGAGATCGCGACGATCTTTCTTGACGGCAACCTCCACATAAAACGCTTCACCGCATCGGCCACGCGTGTCATCAGCCTCATCCCCACCGATGTCGGGCGGCCCATAGACGACGTGACCGTAAAAATAGAGTATGCCGCTATCGCGGAAAACGCGCGCGGTGTGCTCGACCGCTTGCGCCCCTATGAGGCGGAAGTGCGGGCAAAGGACGACCGGTGGTTCCTCATGCGGATCGTGCCCTACAGGACGCTTGACAACGTGATCGACGGGGTCGTCATCACCTTCACCGACATCACCGGGTCGAAGCGGGCCACGAGGGAAAGGGCGGAATTTGCCGAGAATATCGTCCAGACGGTGCGGGAGCCACTCCTGGTCCTCGACCATGACCTCCGGGTGCTCATGGCAAACAGGGCCTTCTACACCCTTTTCCAGGTCAAGCGGGAAGAGACCGAGGGCCGCCCTGTCAGGAAGCTGGGCGGGCACGAGTGGGACCTCCCCGCCCTTAACGACCTCCTCACGAACGTGATGAAGACCGACAAGGTCTTTGAGGATTTTAGGGTGGATGCCGATTTCCCGCGCCTGGGTCTTAGCTCCATACTGCTCAATGCCCGGAAAATAAAGGCAGCGGGCGATGGGACGAATCCCCTCATTCTCCTTGCCATGGAGGATGTTACCGAGCGAAAACCAAGGAGCAGGAAGAGCAAAGGGAAACAAGGCGAAAACAAATCGTGACAAGGACAGTAATAATATCTACAGATAAGAGACACACACTAAGGGTTGCGCCTTAACCACTGACTGCGGAGGACATTAATGCCCACCGATCCTAAAGACGTTCACGCTCTCCGTCGAAAGGCCGAGGAGTTACGGCTTAATTGGCGCGGACGGTGCAGCAGGCGCTTGCAGGTAAAGAGGGGCAATGATCTTCTCGATGGCAGTGGTGAGGCTTGGGCAACAAACTATCGCCTGCATCATATTCATATGTGATTCACGTGACATGATCAAGCCAATCGCCCGGACGCCCTGGCTGATTAGCGTTTACTTGCTTTCAAATCGTAATCCTCGGATTTCAAAAACCTGACTGATGCATCAGTAGTAGGTGTTTTTGTGAGCCGGCGACGTGAAGTCTGGTTAAGCACTGCACCTACTACTATTGTATGAGCCAGCCATTATCAAAGCTCATCATTACCAAAGAAAAGAGAGGCCGCTCCACCTGATGGGGACAGCAAAGGGCCTATCATCTGAATCGTGTAGCTTGGATAGAGGGACGCTGGGCTGCGCATACCGCATACTGATAACGCTAAGGTGCAGATTCGCTCGCAGGTGAAAGACTCGCCGCCTTTCGTCACAACGCCAATGTGTTTCTCTCAGGTGCTCATCAGTCCTGGCTGAGACCTGCTAACCGGATGGAACAGAGGCCTTGACAGGCGCCCGCATATGCTACAGATTTGGTTTGTAAGAGTAACTTGTGGGTAGATGCCGACGCCATTGATGATCAGGATCATCAGCCCGTGGCCAGTGACGAACATACCGACGGAGGCCGTTGGCGAACCAGTATCGCATGGAAGGAGAAACCTGGTGCAAGCCAGAACGAGGTTCCTACCCCAGGGCGAGAGGTATGATCGAGGTGGAGACGGGCAGCACCCGTTGGAGATTCGAAGAGAGCTGAGTAGTGCAACGCTGGCACGACAGATGCCGGCCGGCATCCCGGCGATATAGACGAACAACCACGTTGGAGGGCCAATATGGACTCTAAAGTCTGGCCGGGAAGGACGTATCCACTCGGCGCCACCTACAATGGGACGGGGACCAATTTCTCTCTTTTCTCGGAGGTCGCCGAGAAAGTCGAGCTCTGTTTGTTCGACGACTCAGGACAAGAAACACGCGTTAATCTTCCAGAAACCACCGCGTTCTGTTGGCATGGCTACCTCCCCGAAGTCGAACCGGGACAGCGTTACGGGTTTCGTATACATGGTCCATGGGCGCCCGAAAAGGGTCTGCGGTGCAACCCGGCGAAGCTCCTCCTCGATCCGTATGCAAAAGCGATAGAAGGACAGGTCGAATGGGACGAAGCTGTCTTCCCGTATCATTTCGATCAACCGGAGGGATCCAGGAACGAAAAGGACAGTGCTCCGTTTGTTCCGAAATCGGTCGTGATCAACCCCTTTTTCGAGTGGGACCGCGACGAACCGCTGAGAGTACCCTGGCAGGAGACGATCGTCTACGAGACGCATGTGAAAGGCCTGACCATAAAGCACCCGGAAATACCTCAAGAGGTGCGCGGCACTTACGCGGGGCTTGCCCACCCGGTGATGATCGGATACCTGAAGAAACTGGGCGTGACAGCCGTCGAACTTCTTCCCGTACATCAGTTTGTCCACGATAAGCACTTGGTTGACCGGGGCCTGCGCAACTACTGGGGCTACAACTCGATCGGCTTTTTTGCTCCTCATAACGAGTACTCGAGCAGGGGGCAACGGGGGCAGCAGGTGCAGGAGTTCAAACAGCTGGTCAAAAACCTTCACGACCAGGACATCGAAGTGATCCTGGACGTGGTTTACAACCATACGGCTGAAGGCAATCATATGGGGCCCATGATCTGCTACAAGGGCATCGACAACGGGGCGTACTATCGGCTCGTTGCTGATAACCCTGCGCAGTACATGGACTACACGGGTACCGGCAACACCCTCAACATGCGCCACCCTCATGTGCTGCAGTTGATCATGGATTCTCTTCGCTATTGGATTCTGGAGATGCACGTTGACGGCTTCCGTTTTGACCTGGCCGCGACGCTCGCTCGGGAGCTCCACGAAGTCGATCGCCTCTCCGCGTTCTTCGATATCATTCAACAAGACCCGGTCATAGGACAGGTGAAACTAATTGCGGAGCCATGGGACGTCGGGGAGGGGGGCTATCAGGTCGGCAATTTTCCACCCCTCTGGTCAGAGTGGAACGGCAAGTACCGCGACTCTGTCCGAGACTTCTGGCGCGGGCAGGGCTGTACGCTCGCTGAGTCCGCCTATCGGATTACCGGCAGCTCCGACCTTTACGAAAGTACGGGACGCCGGCCTTTTGCCAGCGTTAATTTCATCACCGCCCATGACGGGTTCACCCTGACCGATCTCGTCTCGTATAACGAGAAACACAACGAGGCGAACGGCGAAGAGAATCGTGACGGCGAGTCGAACAACCGGTCGTGGAACTGCGACGTGGAGGGGCCGACGGACAATCCCGAGATACTTACGCTACGGGCCAAACAGAAAAGGAATCTCTTAGCTACATTGTTGCTTTCCCAGGGTATCCCCATGGTGTGGGGTGGAGACGAAATGTGCAGGACCCAGAAGGGAAACAATAACGGATACTGCCAGGATAATGAGATATCATGGTACGATTGGTCTTCCGCGGACCAGGACCTCCTGGAGTTCGCCGCACAGCTCATCCAATTTCGGCGGGCGCATCAGATATTCCATCGTCCGCGCTGGTTTCGCGGCAGCCCCATCGACCGCACGGGCATTGACGACATCGGCTGGTTTACGCCGGAGGCGAAGCAGATGACGCAGGTCGAGTGGGGAGAGACGTTCACGAAATCCATGGCGGTCTTCTTCAACGGCCAAGCGCTTCCGAATCTCGATGATTTCGGCCAGCGCATCGTCGACGACACCTTTTATCTGCTTCTAAACGCCCACTATGAACCCATTACCTTCACGCTGCCCGAGGAGAAATGGGGCAAGACGTGGGAAAAGGTTTTCGCCACGAATGAGGCCCGTTTTTCGGATTCGGCGGACGCTTTTGCGTCCGGAGCCCAACTCGCGGTTGAGGGCCGCTCCCTGACCCTTCTGTGCAAGCGTGAATAGGGCAAAGCACCGCTGGGTTTTGAGAGGATTACGAAATGCTCAGATATAGGCCTTTTCGCACAGACCCCAGGGTGCGAAAGGATTCTGTCTGGTACTGGCCGCCGCAATGTTTATCGGCCTTGGTGCGGTGAACACGGGGATAGACCCGATCAAAGCCCTTTTCTTTTCTGGTCCGCGGTTATAAACGGCACAGTGTCGGTGCCGGTCATGGTCATGATGATGGTCATGGCATCCGATAAAAGGGTGATGGGTGACTTTGTCCTTTCCAGAGTAGCAAAGAGTGTAGGCTCGCTTCTTTCATAAAGCCGCGAATCATGACCGGTGCCCCTCGGCAATCCGGTCACGATTCGCGCATCGCGGCTCTTCTCGGGTCGATAAGCCCACGCACTTACTTCAAGTTCTTTTTATTTTCTGCTTTTCCTGCTCAAACTGTTTCATGATGTCTTGAATCTCGTCTTGGTCCAAAGCCTTTTCCGCGCTCTTGAATACCTTGCTCTCCT
>JADGQN010000180.1 GCA_017881765.1 Syntrophobacterales bacterium
GCCTGAGGTCTTTCCTTGAGAAAGAAACAGGGAGGAAAGTCGACCTTGCCATAAAGGAAAGCATCAGGAAGGAGTTGAAACCAAGAATCCTCCAAGAAGCGGTACATGCCTGAAAGAGACAATAGGGGCTGGCCCACTACCTCTTTCTTTTCAAGATAGATTTCAAACGCAGATCGTGATAGTAAAAATGGACGCGATAGTTACTGTAATAGATTTTTTAACGCTCAGAGCTGTGCGGACTGAGGAGGTGTACTATGTCACAGTTTGAAGAGAACGGATGAAAAACATGAGCCGATTGCGAGCCGCCACCAGTTAGTTGGCGCATGCTGAGCTTCCCTGATGATGTGCAGATCCGTGTCAATGGCCTGGACGAGATACTGGCCGACGTTTACTCTGAAGGCAGGCGGGTGAATGATGAGACCGCCGAGGAGATCATAAACAGATTGGAAGCCAATAAGAACTATATCCCCTCTTCGGACCGTGCCCGTAAAGAGTACTCGTATGTCCTGCTGAAGGAGTACAGAAAGTACGTTAAGGGTCGAGCCGACAACAACGGATAGCGCCCTCAATAAATTATCTACTATTACCTGAAAAGATAGTAGATTATTAAGGGGACAGGGAATGGACCGTAAAGATGACTACAAGTGTTCCGTGGATCGCCACAAATCTGATGAACCTGCTAACGGCCGGGGAAAAGGGTCGAAAAGGATTGCCACTGTTACCAAAGCAATCAGGGCTGTAACTGCCATCGTTGTTTTCGGTGTTCCCCTGGTAATCGGAACTGCTACTCTGCTCGGTTATGGGGTCTATGAAGCATATAAGCGCATGACCAGTCGTCCATAGTTGATATCCAGTGCTACATCTGACACAAAAACATGTCGGGCACGCCCTGCACGACGTGGCTGATCGCGCCGCCGCTCCTGCCGTAGCTTGCACTGATCGAAATTAATACGACTGCTATAAGAGGAGAGAATTCACAACAGATTGTTTGGACTATTTGTTAAAACCGAGGCGCGCAAGGATCCTTCTGAGGAGGGATGGCCTTTCCCGTATCCTGTCATGGCTTGGCCGCCGGGAAGAGAATTCTTCGGGACGGACATTTTGAGGGCGATTGCGTGTATATGCAGCCTTGGCCTTGAATGCCTCGGCTTCAGAGTCCAAGATAGCCCTTGTCTGCGCCGACAAAAGGTCAACCAAGCTGATCCCCAGGTTCGCCGGCGGATCCAGACCATTATCATACTCGCCTCTTTCCAGTTTTTCTACCGTGTCCAGAAGGAGACCCAACTCGCCCGATCTCTTGAGGAGAGCATCCTTTATGCTATCCGGAAAATTGACCTTCTCCAAAATCTTCTCCAGCGAAAGCTCGAAGAGGGTGGGGACAAGAGAGAAAATACCTGTCATATAGGCCGCATCGCCCTGGACCTTGCCTGACTGACCGACAGCAACGAATTCCATGGTACGGGCACGAATAAGTGCCCTATCGAAAAGTGGATTTGAGGAGGGGTCCGAATAGTTTATGCTGAAGAGCATAAGGGCGACCCACTTGTGAAGATTTTGGTATCCAAGGAGGGCGACAGCCTGGCGAATCGACGTGATGTGCTCAGAGACGCGGAAAAAAGCCGAATTAACAAGGTTGAGGAGACCGAAGGACAGGTCGGGGTTTTTCTTGAAGATAGCCTCTATAGCATCAAAGTCCCCCTCCCTGTTTGTGCGGGCGGAGAGTTCAAGCAGGAGCAGATGATTGGGCGAGATTGCCTTTTGTCCGGACACCGGTGATTTTGTGAAGAACTCCCCCTCAAATAAGTCAAAACCAGCGCGGACGCACGCCTCGAAGCGCTCCGGTGTGTCCACAGCTGTGGCAATGGTCACTACGGGAAGGCCCTTCAAAGCGGAGATGGTCTTGGACAGTTCCGCAGCACTCAGGCCGTATGGGTCGAGTTTAACGTGACAGGGGAATGGCAATAACGGTATCGCGTCTTCCAGAACCGAAATGTCACTGATGCAGAGTCTCGGTTTCTCATCCCTCCAACCTCCCGAAGAATCTCCATTGCCCCGTTGCACGTTCGATAAGGGCACATCAAGAATGATCCTTGTTTTCCATCTCTCGCTGATTCTAAGATTACCCAGTGGCTCATCCACTTTTATGAAGGCTGCCCGGTCACCGGCTATTACATCAGGATCGATTGATTCCAGAATAGAAGTGAGGCGCTCTAAATCAGGCTTTGCCACGGTGCCGCTATCAGGGTGGGCGGGCGCTATCAGGAAGCTAAGCCTGTACGCCGATATACTCCTGTTTGAGTCAAGTATAAGGGAACGGTTGACGAATACGTCGCGGCCAAGCACGGGCATATCCTTCTTGTCGCCCAGATCGAGAAGAATCTTAAGTCGGCAGGGCGAACACGTCATGGAGAAGGGGCAATACGCATGGTTCCCCTTGACAGCCGAGCACTCTGTATGCAATGATCGATGCACTCGGAAAAGCTCAACCATTCGAGGGTGGGACTGAACATCAGGAGGCAGCGTAATGTTTGTGAAAGGCTTTGAACATCTTGGCAAGGACATGTTCGAGGAGTGCGGAGGCAAGGCGGCCCATCTGGGCGAGCTTACCAGCCTGCAGTTGAGTGTCCCCAACGGTTTCGCGGTGCTGGGGGATGCGTATTATCACCATCTCAAAGTAAACAACCTGACGGAACGGATAGACGCCATCGCGGCAAACATACGTTTCGAAGATTTTCAGGATCTGGAGGATAAGACGAGACAGATCAGGGAGCTGATCGTTGCCGCACCCATGCCACCCGAGATTGAGAGGGAGATAATCGAGAACTATGCAAAGCTGTCAGACAGGGAGGATCCTTTCGTTGCCGTCCGGTCGTCGGTTGCGGTCAAGGAATCGCCCGTCTCATCGTTTCCCGGTATGATGGATACCTTCCATTACATCCAGGGAGCGCACAACGTGGTGGAAAAGGTGAGAGAGTGCTGGGCGTCGGTTTGGTCAGGCCGTGCCGCCTTTGCCCGCCACTCCAAAGGGCTCGATTACACCAAGGCGGTTATTGCCCCCACCATCCAGCTCATGGTCAACTCGGAGGTAGCCGGAGTACTCTTTACGGTCAATCCCATAACCGGGGCGAAGAATGAGATCGTGATCGAGTCTAACTGGGGTTTGGGAGAGACGGTGGTCTGTGGCAAGTGCCAGAGTGACTTCTATGTGCTGACCAAGAGCCCGGTCACGATCAAGGATAAGAGAATCGCAAAAAAGCATGAGACGTACATACAGGCTGAAGGCGGTGGCGCCAAATGGGCGGAGGTCGCGGCCGAGAAAGTGAGCCAGCCGACGCTTACCGAAGCGGAAGTCGAGGAGTTGTGCCGTACGGCCTGCCTGATCGAGGAGCACTACGGCTGTCACCAGGATATTGAGTGGGCATTCGAAAAAGGCAAACTCTACATCCTTCAGGCCCGCAGAGCAAAGGCTGGCGGTGAGTAAGATAATCGAGACAGAGGGGGTGGTTCACGAATCGCGGGAGAAATGGGCTGAGGGCCGGCCCTATTTATCAGACAACTGCAGGATCGACAAGGATAAAAAATAATCAAGAGGAGGATTGAGATTATGGCGCAAAAAACCGTCGATGTACATTGCCACTGGTTTCCGAAGGAGTATATCGATTATCTGATATCAAGAGGCAAGGACAAAAGCCCGTACTGCGTTCATGACGGCGGGACGCACTATCGCATGTATTTCAGGGGAGTGCCCGTAGGACATATCGACCGGGCAGGCCATTATGATCTAGAAGCGAGAGTACGCGACCTGGATGCGGCCGGCCTCGATATACAGCTTTTGACCGTGACACTTCCGGGGCCGGAGACCCTTGAGAGGGATATCGGCGTTTACTGGGCGAAGAGATGCAATGACTATCTTCAGGATGCAGCGCAAAAATATCCCGGCCGCTTCTATCACATGGCATCTTTGCCGTATCAGGATGTCGATGCAGCGTGTGAAGAGCTGGAGCGGTGCAAGAAGATGGGCGCCGTGGGCATCCAGATGTTCTCCAACATCAACGGCGAAGCTCCCTTCCTCGAGAAGTTTCATCCCATTTACGAGCTTGCCGACAAGTACGACATGCCCTTACTCTTACATCCTACGCTGCCCCTGACCGCTTCCGTCATGGACATGATGAAGCTGCCGTACCAGCTTTGGGGCTATACGCTCGACACGAGCATGGCAGTCATGAGTATGATCTTCCAGGGCGTGCTGGCGAAGTATCCCAAGCTGACTCTTATTCATTGCCACCTGGGCGGCACGGTCCCCTACTTCGTCCGCAGGATACAGGATGCGTATAAGGGCTATGGCAAAGAATGGGGTATCGAGCTTAAAGAGCCGCCCGACATCACCTATCAGAAAAGGGTCTATCCTGATACCACATCTTTTTACAGTCCGGCCATGAAGTGCTGCCTGGAGTGGATGGGCCCTGATCATCTGATGATGGGAACCGACTACGCCCATCGGGTGGGTGATCCGGAAGGCGCTATCAAGGCTATAAAGGAGACAGGCGCGGAGTTCGGTCTGAAGCCGGATGAGATAGACCTGATGCTGGGCGGGAATGCAGAGCGGATCTTCCATTTGCCGTCAGCGAAGAAATAGTGATTAATACCGATTTGCGTTCAAGATGGAGACCGAGGCGAACCGAGGCCTGGGCTACGCAGGCGTACCTAGCGGTACGTCGAGTAAGAACAGGCTGAAGGGCAACGAAGGTAGGCGCTTGAAGACAAATCGCTATATGCGGGAGGCTGAATGGCTATTGAGCTGAAGTGGGTAGGATTTGATTTTGGTCAATGCATGATGGACCCGACCGGGTTGCGCAACCACCTCGTGGCAGGCGACGTCTCGAAGGAGCTGGGAGAGCCCGAGCTAGTCGAAGAGCGGATCCACAGGTACCGGGTGCTCAAGGAGAAATATGGCTCGTACAGCATCGTGAAAGAGGGACATCGCGATGAAATCATGAGTTACGTGTTCGACGGGAGGGAAGAGGCCAAGGAGATCTTTTCAGCCAAGGAGCAGGAACACCTGCTCGCGGGCAGCGGGCTGGAGGAGGCGCTCCGGTACTTGACCGCTGAGGGCATACACCTTTCGGTCGTTGCCGAGTTGAAGAAGACCCTGGGTGCCATGGGAACGGACATCGTGACACGTTTTCTCCAGAAAAAAGGTCTGACCCGATATTTCGAGGATGTGGTCACGCCGCAGGGGAGGATCGATCTGCGGGACGGATCGGTTGATCTATCCTACAAAGGGAAAACGAAAGAGCAGGGCACGCTTTATGATGAACTGATTCAGGCCTTGCTCAAACGCGGCATAAGCCCGTCGGACGGGGCTATGGTGGGTGACAAAATTGCAACCGATATCGTGCCCGCCAAGAAGCGGGGGTTTATCACCATACAGTACACAGGATATATCGACATGGGTCCTTCCGTGGCGGATTACCGGATAGAGAATTTTCTCGAGCTGAAACAGCTCATCAAAAAGAAGGTGTGACATGAATGCGCCAAAAAAGATCATCGTCGAGTATGAGAACGGAACACGTCAAGAGGCAGCCTTCGACAAACTGAGCAGCACGGGGCGGACGGAGTTGTCGACATTAGGCCTCTGCGACGCTGCCGCACCGGATACCGGGACGCATTATCTGCTCCTTGAATGGAAAGATGGGTGGAAAGAGGTGAAGGCCGTGGGCGGGCATGTCCTCGAAGTACTCCGTTACTACACCATTGAAAGAGTGGAGGAGATCGGCAGGCTCTCGATGGAAGTGGCCGACGGGAACCCGGAACTCATGATGGTAAAGCGCCTTCCGGGCCGTCTGGAGCGCATCATCTTCGTGGGCGCTAACGGGCCCAAGGCCTATGCGTTGGAAGAGAAAGCGATGGTAAAAGAGGGTGGTAAGACGGAGCGTTACTTTTACGATAAAACGCGGCCGAACTTCAAGATGGAGGAGCCGGCTGCCGCATCCGCCCTTTATGCGGCATTCCTTGATGCTTTGCGGGAGGCGTTGGAGAAGAAGAACGTAACTGTATCAGGGTTGCTGGCCATGGGCGAGAGGGACCGTCTTCCGATTTACAAAGAGCTTGCTCAAACTCTGGGACTGCGGGGCGCACAGCGGCAGCAGGATGTGTACGGCTTTCTGGCACTTGCGCTCGAAAAGCTGGGGAGTAGCCGGTAGGCGAACAATAAAAGAAGAGGGGACTTATGTACGACAAATCGAATCTTGACACCCACGATCGCAGCATTTCAAGCCTGCGCACCCTCAGGCTCCCTGAGGATGAGGATATCTTCTGGTTCCGGGATGATCTCCACCAGCCGTACCCCATCTGCCCCCTGGGCATGACCACCATACAGAAGCACCACGCCTGGGGTTACCACGTGGGGGCCGCGGTCACCAAGCTTCCCCCCTCGAAAGGCGGCCATGTGAAGATCTACAAGGGAAGGGCGATGCTCGGGTTCGAGGCCATCACCGACCCGGATGAGATCGCCAAACGTTCGGCCGAATTCAACAAGCTCCTGGAGTACGCGAGGCCCAACTGGGATACCTTTTACAACGGCTATATCAATGAGGTGAAACAGGGCCTCATCTTCATGGCATCGGTCCATGACGGCTTTGCCGACACGGATCTCCACCAGGCCCTGCGCAGAAGTGAGGCGATCAACCGGCGGAACTGGGAGATACACTTCATCCTCATGTACGTGGCCGACATGCTCTACTTCGGCTTCGAGGCCTTCTGCAAGGAACACGGCCTCGCGGAGAAAGAGTTCACCGTCATGCTGAAGGGCCTCGACACCATGGCCACAAAGACGGATGCCGGCCTCTGGGAACTCGCCAAGTTAGCCGATGCCTGCGGCATAGCCGACACCATGCTCAAGCTTGACGCCAAACAGGTGCTCGCCCATCTTTCGAAGGAGCCCCAAGGTCTCACCTGGATCAATGCCTTCCATGCCTTCCTCGATGCCTACGGACACCGGATTGCCGCGGGCCACCTCGATATCATCTTCCCGACCTGGATCGAGGAGCCTTCCCCGGCTATCGATACGCTGAAGAGCTACATTGCAAAAGCGCGCAGCGGCTGGGATATCCGCGCCGACCGGGAGGCGATGATCGCAGAAGCCCAAGCCGCCGCAGACGCCTTCATGGCCACCCTGAGCCCCGAAGGCAAAGCAGCGTTCCAGGAACAGCTGGAGATCGGCAAGAAGATCTACCGGTTCCAGGAGGACCATGGTTTTTACATAGACGGCGCCTCAACCGCCGGCCTGCATGATGTTGCCATGGCAGCAGGCCGCAGACTGACCCACTACGGCTTACTCGCCGCCCCTGACGATGTCTTCTTCCTGAACTACGCTGAATTGGAAGAGACCCTCGCCTTGCTGGCCGAAAACAGAATTCCCGCCCTCTACCACTTCAAGCGCCTCATCCCGCCCCTGGTCAAAGAACGAAAAGAAGGATGGGACCAGGTAGCGCTCCTGAAAGAAGCTCCGCTTACCCTGGGCAAGATCCCTGAGAAGGCGGAGGACCCGATCCTGGTGAAGGTCTTTGGCATGGTCGATGAAGTGCTCAAAGCCGGCAAGGTTGAAGAGCTCAAGGTGATGGATATCTTTGAAGGGTATCCCGGATCACCCGGCATCGCCGAAGGCATAGCGCGGGTTATTACGAGCTTCGAGGAGTTCTCCAAGCTGCAGCCGGGGGAAATCCTTGTCTGCCCCTATACAGCCACCGCGTGGACACCGTTCTTTCCCAGGATCAAAGCTGTGGTTACCGACACCGGCGGCATGCTCACCCATGCGGCCATTACGGCGCGGGAATACGGGCTTCCCGCGGTGGTCGGCACGTGGCGGGCTACCCGGTCGATCAAGGATGGTGATTACATCAAGGTCGACGGGAATGCGGGGGTTGTGGAAGTACTGAAAAAATCCTGATAAGGATACGGCCGGACGTACCGTTTTTCATGATCAAGGAGTGGCCCCTGTACACTGATTTTAACGGCGTGCAGGATAAGGATGCAGCTGGGCGCTCCGTTTTCTGCTCTGGAAATGTCGAAAAAATCACCGCAAGCTGAAGGACTATATCTTCGTCTTCGGCAGTCATGGTCTGGGCGTGTGCTTCACCGTTTCCTTCGCTTGCTGGTGCCTCCGTCTCTCACCCGCCTAATACCGATTTGCATTCAAGATGGAGACCGAGGCGCTCAAGCTCTGGCGAACGGAGGCGTACTAGAGTACGTCGGAGTGAGACAGGGCGCAGGCAACGAAGGTATACACTTGAAGGCAAATCGGTATAAGTCCTCCTTTCGCTCGCCTGCGGAACTCGCGCGTCCGCCACGGTGGCGGTCTTAGCGCTCAGACAATCCTCGGCGTGCGCCTTACGCGGCGCACCGCTCCCTCCGTCCATAAGGCGAGTACCCGAGAGACTCCGGCAATACCGCGCTCAGGAAAGGTGAGCCCACTCCCCTTGATAGCCGATACCTGTTATTCAAAGCTCTTGAACAAGCCTGGGGGCCACCAGCGAGGTATTGGTTCTTTGATCATGGACCGCCATTCATCGATTGTGAAGGAACAATACGTCGTGCTGGACTTCGACATTCACGGGAGTGACGACGAGTTGGATCAAGGGGAGTTGGCTCACCTCAAAGGATACCGATCGCTACTACCTGGAGATGCGTTCTAAATCTTTGCTTCCTCCTACCATTAATTCCTGTATAAGCATGTCTTGAGAGGCAGTAAGATTAGCCCCAAGGAAGGCAGGGGGACTTATAATGCTTCCTGGGTCGCCGAACCCTTATTTCAGTTTGTCCCCTGCCTCTTGGAGC
>JADGQN010000543.1 GCA_017881765.1 Syntrophobacterales bacterium
AGCGCCACCTCCGAGGTCATGGGGTATACGTTTGCGACACCCCGAACTCCGTCTGTCCCGAACAGCCGCTTCATGCCTTGTTACCTCCTGAAAAAACCATGGGAGACCGTAAAAATGGACTGTTTCTTTACTCACGCCGCGTGAGCGAATCAGGCCTTCATTACGGCATGCACGAGTGTAGTCACTTTCTTTGCCTTTTTCACGTCGTGCACGCGTATGATGTCAGCGCCATTCCAGAGTGAGAGCGCAAGGCTTGCCAGGGTTCCCTCGATCCTCTCCTCAAGCTCAGGCGACCCTGCCAGCTTTCCAAGGAAACTCTTCATGGAGGTGCCTATCAGGATAGGGTATCCAAGCTCTTTGAATTGGCGGAGCTCTTTGATGATCATCAGGTTGTCCTGAAGCCTTTTGCCAAAGCCGATCCCCGGGTCAAGAATGATGTTCTGGTCGTCAACGCCGCACCGCCTCGCAAACTGCAGCCTGTCGATGAAGAACTCCTTTATTTCCCGAATGACATCGTCGTACCGGGGACCAACCTGCATCTCTTTTGGCTTCCCTTTAGTATGCATGATGACAACAGGCACGCCTGACCGTGCCGCTACATCACCGATTCCAGGATCGAAGGTCAGGCCACTTACATCGTTGATCATGTCAGCACCGGCATCAATAGCCTCTCTGGCAACAGCTGCCTTGTACGTATCGACCGATAAGAAGACAGCTGTCTGCGCCCTGATGGCCTTAATCACGGGGACAACCCTGCGTAACTCCTCCTCGGTAGACGTGACGTCGGAAAAGGGGCGCGTAGATTCTCCCCCCACGTCAATAATATCGGCGCCTTCGTCAGCAAGGCGCAACGCGTGTTCTATGGCCACATCCGGCGGGTAAAACTTGCCCCCGTCATAGAAAGAATCAGGTGTGACGTTGAGGATGCCCATGATAAGGGGCCTATCCTCGAACCGCTGCCTCCACCCCATTCCTGAGTTCCTCAATAATCCTGTCTATCTCTTGCCCGTCGAGGACTTCTTTTTCGAGAAGGTTCTTGGCAATGGCATGCAGGACGTCGCTGTTGTCACGGAGAATTCGGCGAGCCCTGTCAAAGCAGTTAGTCACGATCCGCCTCAGCTCACCGTCGATATCCTGGGCGGTCTCATCGCTGAAATCCCTCTGGCGCTGGATCTCTTTACCTAGAAAAACGTATTCCTCTTTCTTTCCGTAATTCAGAGGTCCGAGCTTCTCACTCATGCCCCACTCACAGACCATTTTTCGGGCTATCTCCGTGGCCCTCTCAATGTCATTTCCCGCGCCGGTGGTCTGGTGGTTGAGCACCAGCTCTTCCGCGGCCCTCCCCCCGAGGAGGATGGTAATGTTGTCCATCAAATATTCCCTCGGATAGGTGTGGCGCTCATCGATAGGAAGCTGCTGCGTGATACCAAGGGCCCTCCCGCGGGGGATGATGGTCACCTTGTGTATGGGATCGGAGCCGGGGATCATCCTGGCAACCAGCGCATGGCCGCCTTCGTGGTACGCTGCATTTCGGCGCTCCTCGTAAGGGATGATCATGCTCTTGCGCTCCACGCCCATCAGTACCTTGTCCTTCGCTTCTTCAAGGTCGGAGATCTCGATCTCCTTCTTATTTTTTCTCGCAGCCAGGAGCGCTGCCTCGTTCACAAGGTTGGCAAGATCAGCACCGGAGAAACCGGGCGTGCCCCGCGCCACGATAGACAGATCGACAGCCTTCGATAGGACGGTCTTCTTCGTATGCACGCCGAGAATGGCCTCCCTGCCTTTGACATCCGGGATCGCGACGACAATCTGCCGGTCGAACCTGCCCGGCCTCAAAAGCGCAGGGTCAAGCACGTCAGGCCTGTTGGTGGCGGCTACGATGATGACACCCTCATTCGATTCGAACCCATCCATCTCGACGAGCAACTGGTTGAGCGTCTGTTCCCGCTCATCATGGCCTCCACCGAGACCAGCCCCTCTGTGCCGGCCCACAGCGTCTATCTCGTCTATGAATATGATACAGGGTGCATTCTTTTTGCCCTGGTTAAACAGATCCCTCACGCGCGAGGCTCCGACACCGACGAACATTTCCACGAAGTCTGAGCCGCTAATGCTAAAGAAGGGCACATCCGCCTCTCCCGCAATAGCACGTGCAAGTAATGTTTTCCCGGTCCCGGGCTGCCCTACGAGAAGCACGCCCTTAGGTATGCGGCCACCCAGCTTGGTGAATTTCTTCGGGTCGCGCAAAAATTCAATGATCTCCTCCAGCTCCACCTTTGCCTCTTCGATGCCTGCCACATCCTGGAAGGTAACCTTATTCTCCTTGGAGTTGACTATCCGCGCCTTGCTCTTGCCGAACGCCAGCGCCTTGCCGCCTCCCGCCTGCATCTGCCTCATGAAAAAAATCCAGACGGCGATGAGAAGCAGCATGGGAAACCAGGAGACAAGGATCGATTGCCAGATGCCCGAATCCTCGTCAGGTTTGGCCTGGATCCTCACCCCGGAGCCCCTCAGCGTTTTG
>JADGQN010000181.1 GCA_017881765.1 Syntrophobacterales bacterium
GTAGGGATTTGTCTTCACGTTGCCTCGTTCCTTGAAAGCCTCACCAGGACCTCCCGGATGTCCAGATTAACCGGGCATTCCGTCACACACCGGCCACACCCTACGCATCCGTTCATGTTCACGTTTCCTGGAAGATAACTGAACTTGTGCATGATCCGTTGCCTGAATCGCTCTTTTGCCGACGGCCTTGGGTTGAAACCGGAAGCCTGCCGTGTAAAAAGAGGGAATTGGCAGGAGTCCCATATCCTGATCCTCTCCCCTGACGCTGCCCCACCCTCGTCATACATGTCGAAACAGTGGCACGTGGGACAGAGGTAGGTGCAGATCCCGCAGCTCAGACAGGACTCCGTGAGGTCGTTCCACAAAGGGTCGTTGAAAAACGCTTCCAACCGCTTATCCAGGCCCTCTGCGGCTACCCCCTTCCAGAGAGCCGCCGGGTTCATGAAGGACTCAGCCTCTTTCTTTATCTTCTCCCCTTTGCCAAGGGATTCCTCATCGGCATCCTCAAAAAGCCTATCGGCCAAAAGGGCCTTTCCTTTTTCGCTGGGTGCCCCGACCAGGTAGCGATCTCCAAGGTCAACGAGGGTGAGATCCGACCCCTCTTGAGAGCAGGGGCCTCCGCCTATGGCAAGGCAGAAGCAGGAGGGATCGGGATGCGTGCACGCCAGGCTGACCACGAGGGCCGTGCGTCTTTTCTCCGCGTAATAGGGATCTTCGGTGATTCCTCCGAAAACTCGGTCCAGGAGGAGGAGCGCCCTTGCATCACAGGGGTGGACCCCAAACAGGACTCGTTCCTCTTCCTCTGTGGAAGCTGCCTCTATCTGGGGACCATCATCCCCATGCCGGTAAGCAAAGAGCCTTTCCGTCTGAGGGAAAAGGGCGCCCTTTGGAGAGTTCTTCGGGTTCCCCTGGCCTAAAACGGGGTCCCGGGCAGACTCGATCCTCTCAAAGAGAAGTGTTTCTCCCTTTCTTACGGGTGCGAATACAAGCCGATCCTGAAGAAGCGCTTCAAGAAAAGGCTCCAGTCGCTCCTTTCTCAATATGCGGGTAGCTTCTCGCAGCGTTGATGTCCTGGATGTCATGGATCCACCATAGGCGGCCCCGGATCGTCGGCACGAAAAGTCGCGAGAGGGCAGACCTCCTCAAGACTCAGCCCTGCTTCGTGACTGAAAAGGTCCTTCATATCCTTCTGCAGCTTTCTATTCAGTTTCCTGATATCCACGCCCACCGGACAGGCATGCTCACAAGCCCCGCAGCCAACGCAGCGTCCGGCCAGATGAAAGGCGCGGATCAGGTGAAAGACCATCGTGTCCGCAAGGTTCGTCGACTTGCCCACCCATTGGGGCTGCGAGCCATCCACAAAACACTCCGGGCAGTAACATAAGGGACAGGCATTTCGGCACGCGTAGCACCGGATGCACTTGCTCATCTCATCGCGAAGGTAGACCCACCGCGCTTCCTGATCGAGCGCACCAAATTCCTCCACATCGGAGAACCCATCCTTCGGCGCCTCTGCGCCCGGCTGCCCCACGAGCAGGTCGTAGAGGGCAGGAACAGGGTGGGTGCAGGCCTTGCAACGTACGTGGAGGAACTCGCGCCGGTCAAGGACCTCTTCCGAATCGGCTCCTTTCAAGATCAGCTTCTCCCCGGTCTCGTCATCCTCGACAATTGAGCCGCGACCCATCTTTGCCTCTATCCTCGACCCGTCGATCATACCTTTGCACGCCACACCGATAATGACGACCTGATCCCTGACGACCTGGTTTTCCTTGATCAACTCGACGAGGGCGCGGCTGTCACATCCCTTTGCCACGATAGCCGCCTTCTCCTTCCTCTTGGGCAGATAACGTGCCACATCGGTCTCACAGAATCCGTCCCACACGAGCCTGTCCACGTCCTCCTCGCACCTTACGAAACAGGGTCTGCTTCGCATTGGCAGGCTTCCCCGCTCAAATCCTATAACGACCTGGACCTGACCCGCCCGCAGGAGTTTGCGGGCAGCTTCCCTAATCTCTCGGGTGAGCTGCGACATGGATTGAACCTCCGGGGGTCTCTTTCACCAGTTTCTTTGAAGGGCCCAGTGCCTTTATCCGGGCTGTCACCTGTTCGACCACTTTCGCAAAGCGGGCCCCTTCGGAAGCCGAGACCCAGCTGAACTGCACCCGGCCTTCTTCAAGCCCCGTGTATTCGAGAAGGCTTTTCAGGACGGCAAATTTTCTCCTCGCACTGTAGTTTCCCGTCAGATAATGGCACTCTCCGGGATGGCAGCCGCTCACCAGCACCCCGTCCGCCCCTTTCTGCAGGCTCGCCAGAATGAAGAGGGGGTCAATCCTTCCCGAACAGGGTACCCGAACCACCCGCATGTTGGAGGGATACTGGATCCGGCTCGTGCCTGCCAGGTCTGCCCCTGCGTAGCTACACCAATTGCACAGAAAGGCGACTATTTTAGGTTCCCACGTATCCGATTCCATTATTACTCACACCTCTACAATTAATCCACCTTTACAGGGCCTGGATCACAGACCATGTCTGATTGTTACTTACACCACCCAGATCGAGGGCCCCGCTCCTGCAAGAGGCGGCGCAGACTCCGCACCCCTTGCAGAGGGCCTCGTTGACAACGGAAACCCCGTCTTCAGCCGCTGAAATGGCCTGATAAGGGCAGACATTCCGGCAGACACCGCACCCGCTGCATTTGGCCGGAGTCACCCTGCTGATGGGTCCCCCTGCCTTGAGCTCTTTCCGGGCAAGGACGGTCATGGCCCGGGAGGCAGCTGCCTGGGCCTGGGCAATGCTCTCGTCGATAAACTTTGGGCTGTGGGCCGTGCCGCACATGAAGATGCCGTCCGTCGCAAAATCGACCGGGCGAAGCTTCATATGGGCCTCCATGAAGAAGCCGTCTTCATTGAGGGGCACCTTGAGAAGGCGGGAGAGGGGTCTATTGCCCGCAGGCGGAACCGATGCGGCAGCCACACAGACCATGTCAGCATCGATCTCGAGTCGCTGACCCAGGATCGGTTCCGTTGCGGTCAGCCTCAGGAAGGCCCTGCCGTCCTCTTCAACGGCCTGGATTTCCGGTTTATCATCCGCTTCGTAACGGATGAAGACAACCCCCTGGTCGGACGCCTTCTTGTAGTAATCCTCCTTTAATCCGTATGTCCTCATGTCCCGATAGATGACGTAGACGTCCATCTCCGGCTTAAGCTCTTTCAGCTTCAGGGCACTTTTCACCGAGTGGGAGCAGCAAACCCGGCTGCAATAAGGTCTTTCCGCATCCCTCGATCCCACGCACTGGATGAAGACCACAGAATTGCAGTCCTTAAACCGGTCGGCGTTCTTCTCCATCGCCTCGTCCAGTTCGAGAAGGGTCTTCACCCGGTCATCCACGCCGTAGAGGTACGATTCCCGGGGCTTCAATTCCTCGGCACCCGTGGCCACTATGGTCACGCCGTGGCGGATCTCCCTCGGGGTCCCTGCGGTGCCCACCCTGACCACGGAGGTGAAGTTCCCTACATACCCGGAGTACTCTGCCAGCTCCGCATTGGTCATTACCTCAATGAGGTCGTTGCTGCTGACTTCGGCGATAACGCCCTCTACGAAGCGCCTCACATCCCCTCCCTCGAGGGTTACGGGGATCTTCACGGCCAGTCCGCCCAGGCCATTGCCCTTCTCGATGAGGTGGACTATAATGCCCTGATCGGCAAGGCTCAGGGCCGCCTTCATACCCGCTATGCCGCCCCCGATGATCAGGGCGGACCGGGTGACCCCGTAGGAGACGCGATAGAGGGGCGAAAGCAAAGTCGCCCGCGCGACAGCCATACGGAGGAGGTCTTTTGCCTTCTGGGTTGCCCTGGCCTTGTCCGCCATGTGGACGAGTGAACATTGTTCACGGATATTGGCAAATTCAAAGAGATAGGGGTTGAGGCCTGCCTCGCGAAGGGCGTTCTGAAAGACGGGCTCGTGCGTTCTCGGGGTGCATGCGGCCACCACCACGCGGTTGAGTCCCTCTTTCTCGATTGTCTTGATGATGTGGCCCACGGAATCGACGGAACAGGCAAAGGTCTCCTCGGCCGCATAAACCACGCCGGGAAGTCCCTTCGCATATTCGACCGTCCGTGGCACGTCAACGACTTTGGCGATGTTGGTGCCGCAATCGCACACAAAGAGCCCGACCCGGGGCGCCTCCCCCGTGACATCGCGCTCCTCGGGAAAGACCTTCTCCTCGACCATGGTGCCGCGCTCCTCCCACAGCAGCTGGGAGGCCAGCGATGCAGCGCCGCTAGCCATGGTCACCGCATCGGGAATATCCATGGGGGCGTGAAAAACACCGCAGTTGAAAACCCCGGCCCTCGATGTCTCCATGGGTGAAAAGGCAGGACTTTCGCAGAATCCGTGTTGATTGACCTGTATGGCAAGCTTCCCGGCCAAATCCCGGTTGCCCTCCGGCGCATGCAACCCCACCGAAAGGACCACCAGATCGAACTCCTCATCCCTGACCTCGGTCCCGTTAGTGCGGTATCTGAGGACCACGTTCTTCGTCTCGGCCCGCTCACCCACTATAGCGGCCTTAGCCCATACGTAACGGACGCCGGCCATATTCTTGGCCCGCTCGTAGAATCGCTCGAATCCTTTGCCGTAGGCGCGGATATCATTGTGAAGGACGACCGCCTCCATCTCGGGATGGTGCTCTTTCGAAAGGATTACCTGTTTCGTCGCGTACATGCAGCATACGGCGGAGCAGTAAGTACAGCCTGAGGATTCGTCCCGTGAACCTACGCACTGAATCCAGGCGATCTTGTGGGGAACCTTCCCGTCAGAGGGGCGGTACAGCTCACCGCCATTGGGGCCCGAAGCGCTGATCAGCCGCTCGAATTCGAGGCTCGTCACGATATTCGAGAACCGATCGTACCCATACTGGCTTTGTGTGAGGGGATCGAAAGGCTCATACCCGGGCGCCAGGATCAGACTCCCGACCTTCAGGGTTGTTGCCTTCGGCTGCTGGTGGAAATCGATCGCCTTATTCTTACAGGCGGGCACGCAGATCTGGCACTCTTTTCTGGTGAGAAAGAGACATCGGGTGGCATCGACTATCGATTTGGCCGGCACCGCCTGGGGAAAGTGGACATGAATACACTTTGTCTTTGACAGTCCCTCATTATAGACGTCAGGGACAAAGACCGGGCAGTACTCAGAGCAGGTGCCGCACCCCGTGCATTTCTCCTCAGCAACATAGCGGGGCTCTTCGAAAAGGTGGACGTCGAAATCGCCTGCTTCCCCCTCGACGCCCTCGACCTTGGTGTTCGTGATGATGGTGATGTTGGGATTCGTGGCGCATTCGATGAACTTCGGGGACAGGATACACATGGAACAGTCATTGGTCGGGAATGTCTTGTCCAGCTGTGACATCTTTCCGCCGATAGCAGGCCTCTTATCGACGAGGTACACCTTGAACCCTGATGCGGCGGCGTCCAGGGCGGCCTGTATCCCGCCCACGCCGGCTCCCACCACCATGACCGCCCCAATCCTTTTGCGGGCCGGCACGGGCAGTTGAATTATGTTGTCTTCATGGGGCATGACCTCTCCGTACCTACATCACCTCAGCAACTATCTCCGAAACATCACGAACCTCGAGTCTATCTTCTCTTCCCATGGTGAGCACGCTGTCCTTGAAGTTGAGGATACAGTACGGGCAGGCCGTGGCAAGGACCTCGGCGCCCAGCTCAACGGCCTGCTCCACGAGGATGTCGGAGAAGCGCTCCCCCTTCTTGGTCTCCATCCAGATCCTTGCGCCACCGCCACCGCAGCAGAGGCTATGCTCCCGGCTATTCATCTCGTCCATGAGCGTCAGACCCGGGATGTTCCCGAGGATTTTTCGTGGTTCATCGTAGACAGTGCTGTGGCGTCCCAGATAACAGGGATCGTGATAGACGACCTTCTTGGGGAAAGGTTTCTTAAGCGTGAGTCTCCCCTCGTCTATGGCGCGGGCCAGGTACTGTGTAAGATGCAACACCTCGAAATTTCCACCCAGGCCGGGATACTCATCCTTGAACGTGACGTAGCAATGGGGCGAGCTGGTGATGATCCGCTTCACCCCCGCTTCATGAAAGGCCTTGATATTGCTACCGGCGAGCTTGTCGAAGAGATCGTAGTTGCCGGCCTTTCGTACGCTTTCACCACAGCAGCTCTCCTTGGCGCCGACTATCCCGAAGTCCGCTCCGGCCTCCTTCAGTATCCTCGCCGTAGCCCGGGCCACATTCGCCATCTTCGAATCGTAAGCGGGCACGCAGCAGGAGAAATAGAGCGTCTCTTTCCCCTCGCTCACCGGGGGAATGGCGAGATCACGGGTCCAGTTGATTCTCTCATCCCTGAGACCACCCCATGGGTTGCCCGCATTCTTGAGACTCGCCACAGCGCTCCGCAGGCTCGCAGGTACCGCGCGAGGGACGCTATCGGTGGTGATATTTCGGACCGCACGGATCACGTCCGTAATAGTGACCCCCCTTGGGCAGCGGCTGACGCACATATTGCACGTCGAGCAGAGCCACCAATCTTCCTCGCCAAGCTCCACGAGGCCGAACTTCGACTCGGTAATCATCTTGTGGGGCAGGAAGGTCCGCACCTGGTTCCAGGGACAGCTGGCGGTACACAGACCGCATTGGAAGCATTTTCGGAACGCTTCTCCGCCGGCCTCTTTAATCATCTCTATCGCTTCTTTGAAAGGTGCCGTCACTTTCATGAGTGAGAAATCCTTGTCCTGGCCGGGAGGTCGGGATGGCCGCACTCTAGTCTGCCAGGTACACCTCCATATCGTAGAAGAAACTCCAGCCTCTGTCAATGTGGAGAGGCTAAGGACTTTAGGCCTCGCCATCCCGGAATGCAAGCCGGTATGAGCAACACGTTCCTTAACCTACGAGTTAGGCCAGTAAAACACAATTCAAAAAATCTTATTTGATCATTAAATAATTTTATAGAGAACAGGCGAGACCAGGTACGGGTAGAGGTTAGGGCAAGTATAAAGGTAAAGGTAAATACAAAAGCTAAGGTAGAGGTCAATGCAGGTAGAGGCAAGAGAAAGGCAGAGGTAAAAGCGAAACGAAGGTAGAGATTAATAATCCTCTTCTCTCAACCTTCGTTTAGTCCTTACCTCTGCCTGCTTTTCGTTTTTACCTGTTTCACTCTCTATCTTTGCTTTAGTTTTTACCTCTACCTTCCCCCTTGTTCTTGCCTGTCTTTCCTTCTCTACCTTTGCTTTAGTCTTTTACCTCTACCTTCGTTCCAGTCTTTACCTGTCTTTACAGTAGCGCGTCCTCTTGCCAGCCCACTTTCACCAGCTCTATGCGCGATAGATCACTCACCCCAAGGTGATACTTTTTGTCTGCCACCGTGATGTGGATGGGCGAGACATCGAGCGCCCTGTCTTCCCCAAAAACAGCAATGCGCTTATTCTTGAGAAGTTCTGCTCCAAACGCGTCCACGGCCACGGGATCAATACCCACGATCAACCCCTTGTAAGGCCAGACATACCGCCTGTCAAAGAAACTGGCACCGCGTCCATAGAATTGAGGCGTCAAAGCGCAGAGCACGTTGAGGCGGGTTTTGCCTTTCACGATGGGCAAGCCCCAGATCTTCGCCAGATCCGAGCAAGCCTCCGGGTGATACGCCGAGGGCTCTGGCACAAACTGGATGTAGTTCTTGATGCAAGAGCCTACACCAGACCAGTGATGCGTCCTCACGGGCCGGGTATTCACCAGTGCCGTAGATTTCATGAATATGGGATTATTAAGTACGCCGCGATCGTCGATGGCAATCTTCTCTTCAGGAATGCCGATGCCGACCAGGCGGCGATGGATCGCGTCTTCCACCTCTTTGGGCGTCGGCAACCTGTTCCATGAGTTGCTCTTGATGCCCACCACATCCGATTTCTTAAAGAGCTTCTGCCAGGCCTGAGTCGGCTCACTCTCCGCGAGAAGGGTCTTCACCGCTTCATCGAGCATAGAGCGGATCACCTCACTATTGAAAGACCCGTCGGGTGCAACTGCATCAGCATGGCGGATGAGCACCACCCTTGGACGCTGCTGTGCGCTCGCTTCCGGAGTAATGGCTGAACCGAGAGTTGCACCCACAAGCACTCCAGCGGTCCCGCGCAGAAAATCCCTGCGGGTAATAACTCTTTCTTCCTTCATCGAGCTTTTCCTTTCAGATTGGTTTCTGTGGCCTTTAGGAGATTCTCTGCGTCTGCTTCCGACGCTGCACCAAACGCGACTGCGACAAACACCCCGTCCTGCATGGCTCCTGTCCACTTCGCGTCTTCAGTCTTGTGGATCTTTTTACCGCGTGCTTCAGGCAGGTAAGCCTTCGTGAAGCTCGACAAACCATCGAGTGCCTTCCTCTCCGATGGATAATGGATGAGCACCAGATGCACCTTATGCTGCCCCACCAGGTACTCGGCCAGTACTGCCTCAACATCCTGACCCAACTGCAGAATATTCTGATGTGCGATAAAGAAGCGCTGGTTCAGAAGCACATGACTTCGGAAAAAATAAACATTTTTCTCAACGAGGCCGAAGCTTTTGTCAGGTACATAGCTCATCAGCTGCGGCAAGGGGCCGGTCTTCGTGATCGATGCAGCAACTGCCCGTCCAAGGTCTATGATTGCTTTGTCTACATCCTCCCCCTCCCCTTCCGCGTTAACGCTTACAAAATAATTCCCCTTCCAAAACCTCAAGAGCCCCCCGCCAAACTCAGACCCCTGACCGATACCAACCTCCTCGTCCTGCCGCTCGAATGAAAACACTCCA
>JADGQN010000182.1 GCA_017881765.1 Syntrophobacterales bacterium
AATGCATAAAGAGGAGGTTTCTGATGTCGGTTATAACCTTCTGCCCCACGAAGCCCATTAAGTATGCCTGTAAGTAATCAAAGACCCCCTTGAGTAGATAGAGAAGGATAATACCGAATGGAATGATAAAGAGCATTGTTCCATTCTTCTCGAAGAATATCTTGTCGAGCACCGGTTTGACCAGGAATGCGGTAGCTCCATTGGAGGATGCGGAGAGGGACATGAAGATGGCTGCCAGAACAAGCTTGCCCCAGTATGGCTGAACGAACCTAAGAAGTCGTAGATAGAGGGCCATAAATCCGCTCCAGAAACTGGACGATTGCGTCACGGGCGAGTCCGTACGAATCGGACATACCCAATTTCCTTCGCACCTCCTCCATGTCGTTTTTCATTCTTGCCGTCTCATTATTTAACACATGCAAGGCCCTTTCCGCAATGCTTTCGGGATCCAAATCCTGGATATACTCGGGAAAAATCTCCCTTCCGGCTATGAGATTCGGAAGACTGATGTGGCCCACCTTCACCAGGTGCTTCGCCACAAAGAAGGAGAAGGGCGATACCTTGTAGATGACGATAGTGGGACAATTGAGAATCGCAGCCTCCAGGGTGGCACTGCCTGATGCGACGAGGGCGATGTCAGAGCTGGCGAGGGCGTCGCCAGATGCACCTTCCAGGAGGTGTATCTCCGGATTCTCTCTGACGAATGGCTCAAATACTCCACGGTCAATCGTTTCGGCCACCGGTAGAATTACAGCCATCTGTTTGAGATGCTGCCGCAGCCGGCCGATGACCTGAACCAAGATCGGCATATGTTTGGCGATTTCGTTCTCCCTGCTTCCGGGCATGATTGTAATGATCGGCCATTTCTCTCGTAGACCCGACTCCTCGACAAAGACGCTCCTCGATCTCCCCGGACGGACGGTCGTCATGAAAGGGTGACCCACGTAGACGGAGGGGATGTCGTATTCGTCGTAGAGCGCCTTTTCGAAAGGGAGAATAGAGATAACCAGGCCCACATCCCTCTTGATCTGGTTGATCCTTGTAGCCCTCCACGCCCAGACCTGTGGCGGTATGAAGTAAACGGTGGGAATGCCCAGCTTTTTCGCCATCCTGGCAACCCTCAGGTTGAACCCGGGGAAATCGACGAGGATGAGGAGAGAAGGAAGGCTTTCAAGAAAATAGCGTTTGAGGCTGCGGTACGCCCTCCAGATCTGAGGCAGCTTCGGGAGGACCTCGCTTAACCCGGTGACTGAGATCTCTCTATAGTCGTAGAGAATATCGACGCCCGCGGCACGTAGCCGTTCGCTTCCAATGGCACTCCATTGCAAGGGAAGAACAGCATTGATGGCGTTGACCAGATGAAGCGCGTGGATTTCGCCGGACAGCTCTCCGGCTATGATGACGGCCTTTCGATTAAAGAGCCCCACTCGCCCTTCGTTGCGCAAGGTCCTTCTCTATCGATTCTATAATGAGGTTCGCGAGTAAGAGTGCTCTGAGACCATGCTCCCCCTCCACCCGCGGCTTTCTTTTTTCCCGAATAGCCTGGACGAACTCCCGCAGTTCGTCTTTGACCGGATCGATCACTTCCGCCTGATACTCTTCGACCTTACCACCGGCCTTGCCACTTCTGGTGACCGCCACCATCCTCCCCTTGAGAAGGTCGAGGTCGATGTACCGGTCTTTTTGAAATATCTTGAACGTGCGCTCCTTCTTTTTTGACGCCCTGCTCGCGGTCAGGCTGGCAACGCAGCCGCTCTCAAACTCGATGCGGGCATTGGCTACGTCAATTTTGCTGGTTATGACGGGGGTACCCTTAGCACGCACGTCCGTTACCTTGCTTCCGACGATCGAAAGAACAAGGTCTATGTCGTGGATCATGAGGTCCATTATTACGTCGATATCCGTGGACCTTCCAGTGAATATACTTATTCTTTGCGCCTCTACAAACATCGGCTCCTTGATATAGTGCAGCGCTTTGGCAAAAGCAGGACTGAACCGTTCAAGATGGCCCACCTGGAGGACCAGGTTCTTTGCTCCGGCGAGTGCTATGAGTTCTTCCGCTTGCCGAGCCGTCGCTGTGATAGGCTTTTCCATGAAAACGTGAATGCCCCTTTCGAGGCAATCTTTTGCGATAGTATAATGGGTTTCAGTGGGGGTGGCGATCAGGGCAGCATCTGCGAAAGGAAGCACCTGTGAGTGATTCTTGAATTGAGGCGCAGTATGCTTTTTTGAGGCTTCGGTAAGACAAGCATGATCGGCGTCGATGAGGCCGCACAGGGTGACATCCCCCATCTCCTTCAGCTTGTCTGCGTGTATCCTGCCCATATGGCCCACGCCTATCACACAGACCTTCAGCGACATATGCCCCTCTCCGACGAGCGTATGAAGGTGATAAGCTCCTTGACATTGTCTCCGTCCAGTTCCTCTTCGACAAGCTTCAAAGACTTTTCCAAAGGCAGAGAAGACCTGAAAAGAATCCGATAAGCCCTCTTCAGCTTGACAATCTCGGCTTTTGCAAAGCCCTGCCTTTCAAGGCCCACGGCATTCAGTCCGTACAGCCTGGCCCTATTGCCTGCCGCCATCATAAATGGAGGTACGTCTTTCGGGACCCCTGTCAGGCCGCTTATGAAGGCATATTTCCCGATCCTGCAGAACTGGTGCGCGGCGCAGAGGCCACTCAGTATGGCATAATCATCCACGTGAACGTGACCTGCGAGGGTTGCGCAGTTGGCCATGATGGTATGACTGCCTACACGGCAATCGTGGGCAACGTGGGCATAGGCCATGATAAAATTGTCGGAGCCAACGATGGTCGAGCCACTCGACTTTGAGCCCCGGTTGACCGTCACATACTCCCGTATCGTGTTGTGATTACCGATCACGCAGGTGGTATCTTCTCCCTTGTACATAATGTCCTGAGGCGGCCCGCCAATGGCCGCAAAAGGATAGATCGTGCAGCCCTCCCCGATCTCTGAAAGCTCCTGTATGCTCACGTTGGCAATGAGCTTCGTTCCTCTTCCTATCCTCACCTTTGGGCCGATGACGCAGTAGGGGCCTACTTCAACATCGGGCTCCAGTTCCGCACTCTTATCGATAATTGCGGTCGGATGTATCATTTTCCTTCCTCTTGCAGGGTGGCCATGATGCGTGCTTCAGCTACCTTTTTCCCGTCCACGTACGCTTCCCCGTCAAAGACCCAGATCTCTTTTCTGTGTTTGACCACGTTAAGAACAAGCTTGAGCTGGTCCCCGGGGGTCACGGGCTTTCTGAATCGCGCGCTGTCGATGCCGATGAAAAACACGTTTCCGTGCAAGTCCGGATATGACTTGAAAGCGAGTATGCCGGCGGTCTGGGCCATCGCCTCGACTATAAGCACGCCGGGCATTACAGGGTTCCCCGGGAAGTGGCCGGGGAAGAATGGTTCGTTAAAGGTAACATTCTTGATAGCCACAATCCGTTTCGAAGGTTCATACTCGATTACCCGGTCCACGAGAAGGAAAGGGAAAGCATGCGGAAGCAGAGTGAGGATCTCGTTAATCTCGATCATTTCTTTTCCTCCTGCACAAGTTTCTTTTCCATCAATGGGGCTCGCGTCGCCCCCTCCGACGGGAGACCCCCACCCACACGCGGGTACCCGGCCTCCCCGCCACCCACTTCGTGGGCACCCGGCTCGCCGCGCTCGCTAGATGGATTCCCGCCGGCTTGACGAGTAGCCGTGGCCGTCACACGAGTGTGGGAATCCATCGCGTCTATGCGATGAAACAGGTCGGGCAATTTCTTCAAGTAATGCTGGAGTCGCAGCCATTCCCGATGGGGCATGTGCGGCGTACCCATGATGTTGGAGCCGGCCGCAACATCCTTGGTGATGCCTGTACCGCCGCCCGCCTTCACGTTATCTCCGATCGTCACGTGGTCTCTCACGCCCACCTGACCGGCGAGAATCACGTTCCTGCCGAGGCTGGAGCTTCCCGCGATGCCCACCTGCGCCACGATGATGGAGTTCTCCCCGACGGATACATTGTGAGCAATCTGCACGAGGTTGTCGATCTTAGAGCCTCTTCCGATGAAGGTTTTTCCCAGCGAACCACGATCTATGGTCGTATTCGCACCTATCTCGACATCGTCCTCTACGACGAGTGAGCCAAGCTGTGCTATTTTCCTATGCCTGGTGCCGTCCCAGGTATACCCGAACCCATCGCTGCCTAACACTGAGCCCGCATGTATGATAACCCGCTTGCCGATCGTGACTCCGTTGTACAGGCTCACATGGGAATAAATGAGCGTCTCTTCACCTATTCTTACGTTTTCTCCTATGTACGTAAAGGGATAGACGGTTACCTTTCTTTCTATGATCGAACCCCTGCCAACATGAACGAACGGCATAATGGCGGCTTCAGAGGAAACCTGCGCATCTTCCGCGACGTATGCCAATTGACTGATACCGGGCTCCTTGTGCTTCGGCGTGTCAAACATTTCGGCGACCTCAGTATAGGCAAGGGCAGGGTTGTCAACAACGACCATGTTCCGGATGATGTTTTGCACATCCTGGTTTGCAGCCAGCTCCTTGCCCACGATGACCGCGGATGCCTTGCAATCGCTCAATTGCGTGGCAAAGCTATAGCGGGTGAGGAACGTGATGTCCCCTTGCCCCGCCTCTTGTATGCTGGCTATATTTGAAATAAAGATACGGCCGTCACCGACGACACGGCCGCGTATCTTGTCGGCGATCTCCTGCAGCCTTTTCATTTCTTTGCTGGAGCGCCCTTTCTTGCACTTTCGTTATACAGGGAGATCACTTTTTCCGTGATGTCATTGGCCGGGCTCCCGAAAAGAATACCTGCCTGAGTCCTCTCAAGGATCAGCGTATACTTTTCAGTATCGCCCATTTTCCTCACGACCTCTTCAAGCTCCTTCAGAATCTGTTGCGAGGTTTCGGCATCCTTCTGGCGGAGATCAGTCTCGTAGTCTCCGGCCAGGCGCTGGTAATCCTTGAGCTTTGCCTGGTACTGTTTTTCCTTGTCCGCGCGAGCCTCGGGCGTTATGGTCGCGACTTGTCGCTCCAGGGCGTCTTTCAACTTTTGTATCTCTTCCTGTTTCTGGTTGAGAGTCTTTTTCAGTTTGTCAGCCTCATCCGTCAAACCTTTCTTGGCCTGTTTACCTCTGTCTGATTCCAGCATCACCCTCTGCAGGTCGATATAGCCGATCTTTGTGGGCTGCGCTGTTTGGCCGAGCGCGATGACGGGTAACGACAGCATAACCGTCAACGCAACCATCATCCCAACTAACTTTTTCATGCTACCTCCTTCAATATGCTCTGCCCATCATGAAATCGAAGACGTTCCTTTTTTCGCCTTCCTTGGGGTTGAGATTGAAACCCAGCTCTATACGTATCGGTCCCATAGGCGACAGCCATCTGATTCCAAAGCCGGCTGCCGTCTTGATGTCGGTGACCCAATCCGACCCGTTGAAGCCATGTCCGACATCGAAGAAGACAACACCCCTGAGGCCCGCGGGTTTGTAAATAGGAAATATATATTCGAAGTTGAAATAGAGCTCGCCTTGCCCGCCAACTATCTCGCCCGTATTGTCCTTCGGCCCTGCCTCGCCGTATCTGAAGCCCCTGACAGAGCTGAGACCTCCAACAAAGAAATTCTGATAAATGGGCACCGCGGTGCCCCCATACGGCCACACATAACCGGCCGTCCCCCGCACGAAAAATGCGGTGTCCCATCGATACGGAAAATATTTTCCGGCACGGGCGATCGGCTTGATGAATTTATTATCGCCGCCGAAGGGGCCACCAGCGACTTCCAGGTTGGTCTCGGCGATCCAACCACTGGTGGGGTTCAAGAGATCATTAAGCGTATTGTAATAGATAGAGGCCGTTACGCTGCTTGTCGATGCCGTTCCCGCCTGACTTTGAACGTATGCACTCGCGTCAGGAGTAACATTGAAGACGTCGGTTACGTTATACCCATACTTGAGACCCACCCTCGTGTTGTCTGTTATGGGTCTGAGGAGGGATATCGCGCCCCCTTTGCTCCGGTATTCATACGTGTCGAACACGCGGGTCCAGTTAAAGAGGTTCAGGGCTGCGGTGACATCCAGGTCAAAGATATAGGGCTTGACCACCGAAAAGTCATACATCTGGTTGATACTGCTGACCGCTGCCATGAGGTATGCCTTCAGGCCTGTACCGAGGATGTTCTCCTGAGATACGGAACCTGTTAGAATGACGTTTTCGTACGTGCTATATCCTATTCCCATCGAAATGGTGCCCGTCGGCCTTTCTTCCACAACGGCATCAAGGTTCACTTTATCCGGTTCGTCCGTTTTGACAAGCTTCAGGTCCGATTCCTTGAAGTATGTGGTATTGCGCAGCCGTCTCTTGCTCTCCTTCAGCCTCGCCGCGGAGAAGAGATCGCCTTCAGCGAGCCGTAGCTCTCGACGGATGACTTTGTCCCTTGTCTTGAGATTCCCCGTAATATTGATCCTGTTGATGAAAACCTGCGGACCTTTCGATGTTTCAAAGGTCAGGTTGATCGTGCTCGTATCATCGTCGACTGAAGTGAGAGGATTCACATCGGCAAAAGCGTATCCTTTGTCCTGGCTGGTATCTGTGATAGAGGTGACATCTTGCTGGAGGAGCGAGGATTTGAAGGTATTTCCAGACTTGCTCTTCAGGAGCTTTCTCAGCTGCTCCTCGGGAACTACGGAATCGCCTGCGAGCTCAACGGAGCCGATCTTATAGACGTTACCTTCGGTGATGGGGAGCGTGATGAAAATCTGCTTTCCGTCTTTGGAAAGAGTAGTTTCAGGCAGACCCACGGTTGCCCTGACGTATCCATTGTCCGCGTAAAAGGCTACCAAGTTTCGCCTATCCTCGTCCAGCTGCTCATCATCCATCGTCCCGGAGCCTGTGAACCACGATAGGATGCCCTTCTCCCTTGTCTTCATGTAATCTGTGAGTGTACCGGCCTTAAGGTGCTTGTTACCCGTGAACGTAATCTTCCTTACATATGCTTTCTGGGATTCGTCGATAAGAAATGTCACCTTTGCCCGGTACCCTTCTTCGTAATCGATGTTATAGGTGACCTTCGCGCCGTAATAATTCTTGCTGGCGTAATGCTTCTTCAGCTCGTCCACGGTTTCCTTTATTTTTTCCGTGTTGAGGACCGAACCGACCTTTAGCTTGATTTTGTCTTTGAGATCCTCTGTCTTTATCTTTTTGTTTCCCTGAAGAGAAATCTCGCTTACGGGCGGCCTTTCGACCACGACAAAGGTAACAACCTTCCCCTCCGGCGTCTCCTTGACGTCTACCTGTACATCGCTAAAAAACCCTGTTTTATAGACATTCTTCATGTCTTCTCTAATTTTGTCAGGGTCGTAAACCTCCTTCTCCTTTGTCTTTATCGCATTTGTGACAACACCCCGTTCAATCCGGTCGTTTCCCGTAACATCCACTTTTATGACTATATCTTTCCCTTGCCCCAAAGCGTGCCCGGTGAGGCCGCAGAGGACGCAGGTGATCAGAAAAAAACAAATGAGTCTCGCCTTCATATCAGGTTTCAAAAATAGCAGAAAAAGGTATGCTTGTAAAGGTAAAAAGAGTGTCGCGTTCCAATTGACTTTTCCTGCTCGTGAGACTATCTTGGAATGATGCTGCTCTTCCCGCTCTGGACGGTTCTTGTAAGTGTGCCCTGTGTCTATCTAACGGCGCGATACACCAAGGGCAGGCTGACCACGCTCTTGGTGTCGCTCTGCTTCCTCGTGAGCGCAACACTCGTGCTTTTCAGCTTTTCCCGATTTACCGGAAGCGTGAGCGTTGCCTACATCAACGACCTTCTCCTTCTGGAAGTCAGTAGGGTTGCTGTCTTAAGTTCGCTCTTTTTTATGGGTTGCACTCTACCGTTCCTCATATACTATTTGCCGACAGTGGCTGAGAGCAACCTTCCGGAAGCTGCTGCCCTGATCCATCTTCTGATCTTTTGCGCTCTTGGTTCTTTCTTTTCGGCTGATCTGCTTTCGTTTTCTATTTTCTTCGAGGCGGTTCCCCTCTTTGCGCTCGCCCTTGTACTATCGGAGGGGAAGGTGGAGAGCCCTCCCTACCAGTATCTGTTCTACTTCACGCCGTCCGTACTCCTCCTCGTTTTCGTGGGATTGGCTGCGGAAAGCGTCTGTCAGCTTAACGCGGTAACTTTCCAGGTTGGGGCGACATCATTGCTGGCTGCGGTGCTTGCTGCCCGCCTCCTTTTCTTCCCTTTTGGGCAGCCTGCGCTTAAATGTCTGCCGCTGAGTGGGCGCGCTGCAGTCTCATACGCACTCTTCTCTCTTCCGGCCGTGGCACTTTTTGCGTTGCTGAAATTCCTGCCGCACAGCGGATTCCTCGGCCAGGCCGTGCTGATTATGGCCGGCCTCTCCATGACAGTCTGGGCGATCCTTTGTTATATACAGGGCAAGCGAGGGAGCGGGATGCTGTACGCGTACCTTGCCCAGACAGCAACGGTGGCAGTCATGGTCGTGTACCTGATGTTAAATGGCCGCTCCGAGCCCGGTGTCTGCCTTCTCATCGTTGGAAATCATCTTGTGTCAAGTCTCGGCATGCTGATATGCGTCTCAGAGGACGAGGGTAAACGGGGCCGTTTGGGAAATGTGGCCCTTGTGTTCTTTGTCTTCTGTATGCTGGGACTTCCGCCTTCGCCTGGTTTCTTTGGCAGGCTCATGCTTTTCAGGGCTTCTTTTGCGGCCGCGGACTTTCCCGGCTATCTGCTCCGTCTGTCGTTCCTCGTCAA
>JADGQN010000183.1 GCA_017881765.1 Syntrophobacterales bacterium
ATCAGGCCGAACAGGTGCGCAAGCTTTTTACGGAGATGAATCCCGGTAATAAAATACCCCTGGGAGTGGCGGAGTTTGATGTAAATTTAGCTCTTGCGCGTGTCGTCGATGCGAAAAGAATCGCACAAGATCCCAATGCGCGGCGGCTTGAGGTTGAGGATGCCATGATTGTGACTATGAGAAAGAACGGCATCGAACTGCCGCCGAGTTTCCTGACTGTCGCCAGCAAGTTCAAGCCCAAGTTCCCGCCGGCCAAGAATAAGTGATTTAGGTGGAAAGCAAGACACAAGCCCGGAGCGGTCTGGAGGGGTTCAGGGATGCCCATTAAATTATGAAATTCCCGAAATGGAGGTTTCAGATCAAAGCGACTCTTACCGCTCTCATTCAAATCTGCGGAGGAAGAAAGAGATGAAGAGATCATATGCGGCAGCCATTGTACCAGGTTTGGTCTTTATGCTATCGATTCTTCTGCCGAGCGCAGCCGTGGCAGCAGATGTCACGCACAAGTGGTATAAACAACCAGAGTGGTATGGGCCAATCATTGCTTTTCTCGCTCTATTGGGAGCCACAGCAGGGACATTGATAACAAGAAAGCTCACGCGCCCGCATTTTACGTATCAATGTGATTCTCAATTCCTTGAAATCCAAAAACTCTTCATCTCCGACCCTCGCCTCTATGACTTCTACAGACTCGGCCCTGAGATGACGACGTACTGGTCGGGGTTAAGCAAGGACGAGAAGCGGCTGTATCTCTTCACAGAGATTCACTACTTCCATCTCGCATTCGCGTATCGAGAATACAAAGCAGGACGGGTCAAAAAGGATTACTGGAAACTATATGAGCACTGGCTCGAAACCCTGATACAGCATTCCCCCATGTTTCGACAAGTCCATAAGCTTGAACGGTGGAATTTCGAGAATGCGTTTGATCGCCTCGTTGTGGATAAGATTAACGGAACCCACCACAGGTGCTGGTGCCTTGAAAAGAGCAAGACCATCTTTAGAAAGATGGGGCTCTAACACATGGTGGCGAAAATCGAGGAGATGATGGAGAGCGCGGGCGGTTAAGGTTGAGGGCAGACACGGCCACAAGGGACGCCACTATGGCAACAGGTGTGATGGACACCCATCGTATCCTGACTTTCTCCGCCGACATTAGGCATTCTTTCTTTCCGTAATCCTCATCCCTCCCGGAAGACCTGCAGGCGCATGTTGGTAGGTGGAACAGACGATTTTTGCCGTGTAAAGATTTGGCAAAATCAGTGACGATCAATTCCGTTTGTTGCTTCCTGTACTGGTGCACTCGCCGGTGGCGTGAGAAGTTCCACATTGCGAGTGGCATTCGAGACCTGTTCCCTCGAAAAGACGCCAGTGCAATCATTACGTATTCACCACCGTTTGGAAAGATGAAGTGAGCTTAAGTCAGGCCCTGCCGACAGCTATTGCATTCGGTACGCCATTGGCGTATAATTAACCATGGTCATTATTGAGACCCCGGTATTCACGAAAAGGGTTATTGCAATTCTGTCAGATGAGGAATACCGGTTATTGCAGATGCATTTGATCAACAAGCCCGATGCCGGCAAGGTCATAAAGGGAAGCGGGGGCTTGCGCAAGCTTCGATGGTCCGCGAAGGGCCACGGAAAAAGCGGAGGCGTCAGGATCATATATTATTGGTTTGCTGCCCGAGATACCATCCTCCTCCTTTTTGTTTACGCAAAGAACGAACGGGATGATCTGACCCCAGGGCAGCTCGAACAATTAAAAAGAGTTGTGGAGGAAGAATATCTATGAAGAAGGAAGTGTTTGCCGAACTTCTCCAGAGTGTAAAGCAGGGCGGGGCCATCATGAAAGGCTCCATGAAGGCTCCCCGCGTTTTTCGATTTCCGGAGTCTGAAGTGAGGAAGCTTCGTGAGAACTATGGGCTCTCGCAGGACAAATTCGCTTCCCTCATCGGAATAAGTGTCGCCACGCTTCGCAACTGGGAACAAGGAAGAAGGAAGCCGGAGGGACCGGCGAGGGTTCTTCTGATGGTTGCCGCAAAGCATCCGGAAGCCCTGCTCGATATAGCAAAGAAGGCATCTAAATAAAACACTGGAACTCCCCCACTGATGGATTGGACCGGCCCCTGCCGTAAGATCAGGCAACCTTGGGCTGGAGCGGTGCTGGGCCAATAACAGCACTATAGCAGAAGTGATTACGGTGTAGGAATGTCATTTTGAGAGCATTCTTTCCGGAGGGGCAACACCATGCCACGATACACGTACAAACAGGGCAGGCACCTCACGTACATTTATTACTACACCAAGTTGTACGGACGGCCGCCTGCTGAGGCCGAGATGCAGCGGTATTTCAACGTGTCACCCCCGAGTGAACATCACATGATCCTTACCTTGGAAAAAAACGGGTTGGTCACGAGAGTTCCCGGAGTGCCCCGGTCCATCCGACTGAGCCTAACGCGAACTGAACTTATAGAACTGGTCTCCTCGCTCTTGCTTGAAACAGGAGAAGACGGAATGACGAAAAAATCGGTGGCAAAATAAGAGACTGTCTGCCGAACGACGCTGAGAGCAAAGATACTGCAGGGGAACCCCTATGGATGAACAGAGACTGATTGAAAAGCTTCGCAGGATTGAATCGCTGTATGCTGGCGCGACCACCCCCGGAGAGCGGATTGCGGCTGCGACTGCCCGGGACCGTATTCGCGAGAGACTTAGGGCCCTCCAGGCTCGCGCCGTGGAAGTCGAATATCGCTTTACGCTGTCGGATATATGGTCAAGAAAGCTTTTCCTCGGCCTATTGAGGCGATATGATCTCGAACCGTATCGGTATCGCGGCCAGAGGTACACTACCGTCATGGTTCGCGTTCCCAGGAAGTTTGTTGACGAAACACTGTGGCCGGAGTTCCAGGAGCTCAATCAGACCTTGCGCGCATACCTTGATGAGGTAACGGACCGCGTAATCCGAGAAGAAATTCATCGAGACAGTTCTGAAGCTGGAATCAAGTCTGAGCTGTCAGGCAAAGAAACGCCGGCAGTCATGGTGCAGTCCGGTTATATCGCCACTTCCGGCACAGAAGAGCCGACACGAGAGTGAGCAATTTCCTCGAAGTACTTTCTTGCGGATCCCATCCGTCAACCTTTCTAGGGTATCAGCTGAAGTCTGGACAAGTGGTATCGGGTTATAGCAATGGGTAATGTTGCGGGCGGCAGGCTAGGCCGGTATGGTCCAAGTGAGGGGTAAAGTATGCCCTTCGAAACCGACCATAACTGAAACTGAAACCCCTGGTGACGGGCCTGAAACGTGGATTTTCCTCGCCTTAATTAAGATGCAGTGTTACAATCGGAAAGCGACATGGCATAGCACCTGATAGATTAGGAGGTCGGCTGAATGGCTCATCCATTGAAAATGAATGACAATTTCATCCCATGCCCCGTTGCTGTTGGCGATGAGCTGTATCCAAACGGCATTTTTGTATTTAACATCACGAAAATAACCGAGTACATCCAAGAAAGTGCTGATCGCGTTGCCCTTGGAAAAGTAGCCGTGAGCGATTTCCCTAAAGAGTTTTCATTCATCAACGAAGCGTATGTGGACTCAGTCGACATTTCAAAGCCGGTAGTATTGGCGGAAATATCTCCCGGACGATACACCTTGATTGACGGGCACCACAGATTGGAAAAGGCGCGTCGCATGGGAATAAACAGCGTTCGAGCGTACAAACTAGGTGTTGAGCAGCATATGAGATTCTTGATTAGCAAAGAGGCCTATCTAGCCTACGTAGGATATTGGAATAGCAAATTGAAAGGAATGGATAAAATGGGCCACTCCTATGACAACAAAAAGATCAAGGACACGGTCGGAACAAAGACTGCCGAACCGTATGAACCGGATCGGAATACACGGGGTTATTGGTAATGCGCAATACACGGGCTTGGGCGCCAGACACCAGTAGGTGAATTCCGTAATTCTTTGCTCATCAAAGATTTTGAAAAAAGTTTGGGGCGGTCGCGGAGACGTTCACACGGGACACGGAGCAGGCGCGGCTGGTGATCCTGCGTGCCGATGGGACAAAGGAGCGTGAGGTCCCGCTTCCCTTTAGCTGGGACGACGACCTTTCACCCTTTGCTGACCACCTGTTTGCCATTCCGGGAGACCCTGGCGCCGTTCTCTATGGCCGTCACGCCGGCGACAGTACGGCGGGTGCCGCCCAAATGTTCTACCGGGTGAGCCTGCAAGGAGACCGGCCGGCCGTGGTCGCAAATGGCCGTGACCTGGCGTGGTCTCCAGACCATAAGTTCTTTGCCACGGGAGACGGCCGCCGTCTCGCTCGGCTCGACCGGAAGAGAAGGGTGTGGGTGTCACCCTTGTCCGTCGCCGCTCTCGATAATGGTAAGGCCCGCAGGCTTGTACGGGGGCTGGTCAGTGTCGGGGAATTCGACTGGAGACCGCCGATACTCATGGACATTGGTAGCCTTAACAATCATGTGCCAGCCGAAGGGCAGTAGGGCAGAATCAGCCGTGCAGGCGACGCACCAAAAGCGCCGCACCCCTGGGCGCGAGCGTGATCGCTAAATCGTCGCCCAATGCTCTTACTCTATGGTAGTGCATTGTGGGCACAGCCAAGGTGTAAATGACTTCCCGAAAGCCGTGATACAGGTGTTGTCCAAGAACCTTTACATTTCTGGTGGCAATCAGTAGGGTCTAATTCCCACCGTGGGTGTCGGTACCTGTCTCTATCTATAATAGTTCGGATCCTTGCAGTTGTTGCTGTCTTTAAATATGGCCTCCATCCTTTCCTTTCCCCATATCTTCTTGCCTGCTCTCTTCGGATGTTTTATGAAGTGTTCATTTCTTTCGTCAAAGTATTTATCGATGGCGGCCTGGCATTCATCGACCGATTGATAATTGCTGTTGTGGATGATCGCACGAGCCATACCGCTGAAAACAGATTCGATGACATTCAGAAACTGGGAAGATGCGGGAAGGGGAGCAAGGCGCACCAAGGGGCACATTCGGGTTGCCCTGCATTCCTCACTGTTTATAAAATCCACCAGCTGATAAAGTTCCCTCGATGCGTGCCAGGAAGCGGCGTCCCAGGAAAAGTATATGCAGTCCTCATCGGCATGCTTATCCACCAGGATGTCGAGCAACTTGATCATCTCGGCGGTGTTCTTTTTCTTTGAGTAGAAATGGGTTATCTGGTTTGTGGAGAGTTCGAGGGCGGCCGTGACGATGATGCTCCCCCTGCTTTTCTGCCACTGTGGCACGATCCTGGTCGTGCCCGGCGGTACCAGGGACCTTCCTCCCTGCAGCTTGACAGCGAAGGGGCCATATTCGTCTATGGAGAAGAACTTTTCCTTTGGCCCCAGATTGGCCAAGATTTTTGTGATTTCCTCCACCTTTTCCCGGTAACCGGGGTCCTTGCTGGTCAGAACCGTTTTCGCCCTGCGGTACTTGAAGCCCGACTTACTGATGATGCTTCTTATGCCCTGCTTCGACAGTGGCATGTGATTATCATCGAGGACTTTTTTGATGTCCACTTGCCTCCACGACGTTCGGTTAAAGCCGAATGATGAGGGAGGCGCGTGAAGTATGGAGAACACCTTTTCCACGTACGCCGGGTCGTCGTGCTTCAGCTGCCTCTTCCTTTTGTCTGAGATAATCACTGCAATCCCTTTGGTCTTATATCTGGCGTAGCTTTTGCTCACGGACGAGTGATCGGTCAGCAGGTATTGGGAGATCCTGCGCCGAGATATTCCTTTAAGAAGCGACAAAATGGAGATCGCCCTGTTCCTGAAGCGCACCGGCCTGCGCAACACGCACTCATACAGCTTGCCGGTATCTTCCGAAGGGATCGCCCCACCTATGTCGCGCTTCAATTCATCCAGCCCGATAGTGCCCTGCATAAGCTTTTTCATCCATTCGTAATCATCGTTCCTGTGGGTTCCTCTGGAGAGGTGGTGTTCGCCGGTCACATAGGTATGCAAGGGCAGCCTCGCGATCTCTTCGCGGATTCTCTTCCCGACATACCTCGGCGTTGTGATGATGCGTACCGTCACTTCTGCCCCAAGAGGAAAGTGCTTCGTCAGGTAGCGCCGTACTGAGGCGTATTGGACTGCAACTTTTCGCTCGGAGACAAGACGACGCCATATCTCCTTGATCGTGATAGAAGGCTCCTTGAGCCATTTCTCGATGTCGCTCCTGAAATTCGCGAGGGCCTCCATGGCAGGAGCCTTGTAAACCACTTTCCTGAGCATGTTCAGCTTATCTGCAAGCTCTTGCCCTTCCAGTGAACATTCTCGAACGACGCCACATTGCTTGGCCATGCGGAGGTATTTTCGCATCGTCTTTCTGTCCATGCCCAACGATCCGCTCACCCCGCAGATCGACTTCCCCTTGTGCCAGTCGCGAATCGCTTCCATAATGTTGTTCATCGGAATATCTCGTCTCGCCACGGTTTTCCTCCATATTTGTTGATTTGCAACAAGAGTAGCCGGTTCGGCAAAAGCCACTCCCTTTGCACCTAGTCTAAGTGTAGCCAGTGTCTGGGTAAAAGGGGATCCGTTTTTGGGGAGAAGAATTGCCACTCCTTTGTTCTGCCAATTCGCTTTCGTCAGCGTTGTGTATTCCAACCTGGCGAGCAAAACCGTCTTGCTTTCCCTGTCGGATACAGGCATCATGCAAAAAAACTGACTGAAAGGAGCTACGATGAAAGGGAACATTCCAGCACCATGGTGGAGAAAGAGAAACTTCGCGAGGCGCACGGACTCAAATAGTTGGCGCACGTTGCCACGGGCAATGGAGCCGGATGATGTAAAGAGATTGCTTCGGAAGAGATTCACCCCGAGGGATAGATGCATGATCCTGATGCTGTTACGATCCGGCATGCGTATTTCCGAACTGCTTGCCGTTAAGCTTCAGGACATCAACCTCAGGAAACGCACCGTGACCATACACCTGAGCGCAAAAACCGGAAACGGGAGGATTGTCTACGTGAGCGACGATGCTTACCGGGCACTGCGGAAATGGATGAAAGTGCGAGAGGCCAGGACGAAATACTTGCTCCACTCCCGCTGCGAGATGAACATGAGCTATGCAACCGCCCGATCCAGCTTCGCTAACTGCCTCAGAAAAGCTCACCTCGTGCGAAAGGGGTACACGCTGCATAGTTTGAGGCATACCTTCGCAAGTGAATTGCTCTGTGCCGGGATGCCCCTCGAGTCGCTTCAAATTCTGATGGGCCATTCGGATATTGAGGTAACGCGAAGGTACGCGCGATTGACAGACAGGGCCCTCGAAAAAGACTACTTCAAGGCCATGAAAATAATTGAAAGGGGTGCTATCGATGGATCATACCGAACTGCTTACCAGATATAGACGTTTTCTGAGGAGGGCAAACTATTCGAAGGCCACCGTCAGGGGCTACACATTCATCCTCAGGGTTTTTCTTAACTGGATCACCGTTCCGATCGACGAGGTGACCTGCGACGTCATAGGTGAATATATTGGTTTTCTCCACCACAGAAGGCTGAGACCGAAGACGATAAATTGCTATCTTGATGGAATCAGGATGTTCTACGACTACCTCAAATTCGAAGAGCGAAGGGGTATCGTCAATCCAGTGAAAAACGAGTATAAGCAGATACTGCCCAAGCCTTTACCCAGATTTCTTAAGGATCAGGAGTTGAGGATACTCCTGCGTCACGTCACCCACATGAGGGATCGTGCGATGTTACTTCTGATGCTGCGGTGTGGTCTGAGGGTAGGAGAGTTGACAAATCTCACCTTTCCGGCAATAGACTTCGAAAGAAGAAGTATCCTCGTCTTGAACGGCAAGTTTCGGAAAGATCGGATTGTCTATATGAGCGACGATACCATTGATGCCTTGCACGCATATATGGAGACGAGACCACCATCAAAGGTATCAAGGGTGTTCTTGGTTCAGAAAGGCCTCTATAGAGGCAAACCGTTATCGATTCGCGGCATCCAGAAACGAATGGAGCAATATGCGAAGAGCACGGGAGTATCCGTTTCATGTCACCGTTTTCGTCACACCATGGCAACACAGTTGTTGAATGCGGACGCGATGCTGCCGACGGTTCAACAACTTATGGGCCATGGCTGCGTTTCAAGCACCCAACGGTATGCCAAAGTTTCCAATACAAAGGTAAGGCGTGATTACTTCAAGGCAATGGCAATCATACTCGGAGAGAATAGATCAGAAGATCGGAGGCTAACAATAAAGGGCAAAACACAAGAGTAAAGCATAGCCGTACAATTAGCAAGACTACTTTCTCCTCGACAGATAGAGGTGTAGAGGACTTCTTCCTGTAATCGTTATCCAGCCATCACTAAAAATAACACGCCCTTTTAGCTGGTAATGAAGGACTTACCGGGATTTGATTGTCTTCTGTCTCGTTTATCATATAATGGAAAAAGGCACTGGGTTGCCCTGACACGGTCAGAGCCAGGAACTAAAGAAATGTTCGGGTGGTATTCCTGATTTTTTAGCGGAAAACAAAGGGATAAGAACAGACCAACATGCGTGCGATTACTCCAGATCTTGTAACGGCATTCTGGTGCTGCAAACGAAAGGCATTTCTCCTTCTTGAGGGCGAGACTGGCGATACCCATGAGTATGCGCGGGTGATTAACGCACGTGTAGCAAGCCGTCTGGAGCGCTATCTCGGGTCGTTCGCAGAAGAAGGTCTTCGCGTCCACCGGGGCCCGCACCGGACGGTGGCTG
>JADGQN010000184.1 GCA_017881765.1 Syntrophobacterales bacterium
GTAGTGAAGAAACCAGACCCGGAGTGCGCCTTGCAGGACAATATTTCAAGGCCGCACTCACGGGCCTGGTCGCCGGCTATTGCGTTGCTCTTCTCCTTGGTCGCTCCGTGTGGCTGGAAATGCGGGTAAATATAGGCCATGTGCTACCGCTTTCCGTAGTGTGTTTCGTTCTGGCCTTCGCCAATAGGAAACGACCGATGAGGCTCACCTGGTTTCTGCTTTTCGAACTGCTCGCACCGGTTCTTCTTTTCTCCACTTACGGGTTCAGTTCCTCTACCATCCTCATCGTCCCCGCCAGCTTTTTCAGAGACGGCTTTCACCTGGACTCTCTGTCTCTGCTGAAGATCGACCTTTTTTTACTTTGTTTCCTGGGTGTGGCTAATGCTGTCTGGATCTACGGCGCAGCGATGAGAAGGAGCAAGCGGTTGGTCCGGTCGCATTCGCGCTGTTGACCAGGCTGACGCCCAGTCGACTTTTCTTCCTTTCTTCGAGCGCCACCTAGGACACGGGTCGCTCGATTCTCTCAATCTGCTCCAAGAGTCCAATAGTGTGGAGTGCCCCTCGGCGATCTCGGTGTCGCATTGAGGATTTTACGACCGTGCGATAGGCATGTGGAGAGAGATATCCATGAAAAGTGACAGAGCAGTCCACAAAGTGCCGACGGCTGCCATAGCGTGAAAGCGCTTTCTTCTCTGTGGTAATGGTGAAGTCGGCTTTAACGATGCGATTTCAGGCTTTGTAGGTGGAGTTTTCTCCTAGCCGATCCCAAATTTTCCTCTGATTCTTCATGCTGATGCTCAGAAGGCGAAAAAAGAGGCGGCAAGACTTCTGCCGCCCCCTCGACGATCTGATCTCTGCTACCGATTATCAAAGCCTTTGCGGGCAATGATGCCCTTGACGATTCTTCCGTCAGGCAGGATGATATCTGCCGTCTGAAGACCTCCCAACCCTAACTTATGCAGAGCGTTCGCAAGATCGTCTTGTGCTTTCTCTTCAGGCGTCGGCGCTCTATCGACCGGCTTCTTGACCACTCTTACCTTCTTGCCTCCGAAGCTCATATCAAACCGCCTTCGCTCAACACCATCTTAACGTGTAATTGTGGATTCGCATAAGATTGGTCAACAGCATGCGGGCGATGCCTCCGCCATGCGCTCTGTAGGTGGTTCTTTCAGCCTCCGGGCTCTCTACGTTCACGACAGTCATTGTAGACTCCTTTGAATGTTGAATTGCTCAATTGTAGCGTCAGCCGGACGAGTGTCAAGGCGAAGCAGAGCCGGAATTTGCTTACTGGTTGACTGGTTATTGGTTGACTGACCGATCAATCAGGCGCTCCTCGCTCGGTTCGGTCTGTTTACTGCTTACCACCCCGATGTTTCTGCGATGGCAACGTTGACAACGGGGGAACGAGGCTCAATACTAAAAGATAGATAAAACTCTGGAGGTGAAACGTGGCTGACGAGAAGAAAGTAGTTGTCTACTCGACCCCTACCTGACCGCATTGCAAGAGGGCGAAAGCGTTCCTCGAGGAGAATGGTATCTCCTTTCAAGATATTGACGTCGCGGCGGACAAGGTGGCCCGGGAAGAGATGCTGCGCAAGGCCGGGCAGATGGCAGTCCCTGTTTTTGACATCAATGGGACTATTATAGTGGGGTTTGCTGAGAGCAAGCTGAAGGAAGCTCTGGGGCTCTAGTTCCTAAATTGTGCGGAGTCTGATATGTATGATGTTGTCATCATCGGCGCCGGTCCCGCGGGCATGACCGCAGCGGTCTACACCGCCAGAAAGAAGCTCAGCACGCTTCTGCTCAGCAAGGACGTTGGCGGCCAGACGCTCTGGACGAACGACATAGAAAATTATATGGGGTATCAATTCATCGAGGGGGCGGAACTCGTTGAAAAGTTCGAGCACCAGGTGCGCCAGTTTCCCATCGACGTGAAGATAGAAGAAGACGTAGTCGGCTTGGCGAGCATAGAGGGCGGATTCGAGGTGCGCACTGCAGGTGGAGAAACCTACCAGGCGAAGACGGCGATCATAGCCAGCGGTAAAAAGCCCCGCTCACTGGGGGTTCCGGGAGAGGAGCGCCTGCGGGGTCACGGAGTGACTTACTGCTCGACCTGCGATGGGCCCTTGTTCGAAGGACTGAAGGTGGCCGTGATCGGCGGTGGTAATTCCGCCGTGGAAGCCGTTATAGATATGCTGAAGATCGCCGAGCACGTATATATGGTCTCCCTCACGCCCTTGACCTGCGACCGGTTGCTCATTGACAGGGTCAAGGAAAACCCCAATCTGACTGTCTACGCGGAATACGCAACGCAAGAGGTATTGGGCGATCCTTCGGTGACGGGCATTCGCATAAAGGACCTCAAGAGCGGCGAAGAGAAGATCCTGGAGGTCAGCGGGGTCTTCGTCGAGATCGGGCTGATCCCGAATTCAGACTTAGCAAAAGAATTGCTCAAGCTCAACAAGCTTGGAGAGATTGAGGTGAGTTGTTCCGGCGAGACAGCCGTCCCCGGTCTGTTTGCAGCAGGGGATGTCACGAATGTGCCTGAGAAGCAGATTGTTGTAGCCGCCGGCGAGGGGGCGAAAGCCGCCCTTCAGGCATACCGCTACCTCCAAAAATTTGGATAGATTCCCACAGGCTTGCCGCTGGAGGGGGCGACCGGGTACCCGCCTGCGGGTGTCCCAGTGATTGCCCTACTGTTACTAAGCCTTTTGGGGGTTTTCCGCGATACCCTCTCTAAAGGCCCATTTCTCGGGCATCCGGACGGGTCAAAAACGTCTGTTCGTAACACATTGAAAACAAAGGAAATTGTGAGTATCCGTTTTTTTGACAGCCTATCATATCAGGATATCTGATTTCCTGGATAGTGGTTGAAACCACTGGGGTTTTTCGATTGCCACATCGCAGGGCAAACAGAAGAAGGCCTTTTATCATCAGTATGTTACGAGCTGGTTTCGACAAATTATCTACATGTTTTCCACACAATTTGTGGAAAACTTTCCTAAGTGGCCGACTTTTCTCATGTATTCGGATATCCTGACCATAGGTCATTCGACACGTGCTTTAGAGGCGTTTATTGCTCTCCTGCAGGAAGGCGGCGCCGAGTGGATAGCAGATGTGCGGAGCATCCCTCGCTCCCGACATAATCCGCAATTTAACCGTGACACGTTACCGGAGAGCCTGTCTGCGGCAGGCATAGGTTACTCGCACATGGCGGGACTTGGCGGATTTCGAAAGCCGAAGGCTGACTCCCCGAACACGCACTGGAAGAACGCGGGCTTCCGTGGCTATGCCGACTATATGCAGACGGCTCAGTTCAGGGATAGTCTCGAAACTCTCCTGGGTCTGGCGAAAGAAAAAAGGGTGGCCATTATGTGCGCGGAAGTCGTTCCATGGCGATGCCATCGTTCTCTGATCGCGGATGCGCTTGTTGGGCACGCCGTTAGGGTGACACACCTGCTGGCTCCCGGAGAGCGCATGGAGCACGTTCTTACGGCCGGGGCGAGTCTGGAGGGCGGACTACTCACGTATCCCTAAAGGTAGGGTTCGGGGGTTCAGGGGGCCAAGGGTTCAAGGGCAGAAGCAACGCAGAGAAGGGCCATCACACGTGCTTAGTTAAAACCGCCCTCCGGCCGATAATTCTTATGAAATAGGTGCTTATAGGCTCAGACTGGATCAGCCAGTAACGCGCCTTTACAACGAGGGACAGGTAATGGAGAAAATTTCTCTGGTAAAAAGGAGGAGACAGGCACCAATAGAGCCCGCTTCCTTTGAGAAGCCGCCCGTGAAAGAGTCCACCAAAGAGCCTGCGCAGCATAAGAAGACGGCTCGGCAATGGTTCGAGGAAGGTCGCGGATACGACGGCGCTAAGGTGTCATCGGATAAAGCGATCGAGGCTTACAAACAGAGCTTACAGCTTGATGAAAACCTCACCGATGCGCACGTGAACCTTGGGTTCGCCTATCTCGAGAAAGAAGAGTATGAAGAAGCCTTGAAATGTTTCAGCAAGGTGGCAGAACTGGAAAGCGACAATCCCGAGGCCTACAACAATCTCGGGTACGTTTACGAAAAAATGGAACGGCTGGGCGCCGCAAAGCAGATGTACGAAAGGGCACTCCAGGTGCGCCCGAACGATGTTGAAGCCCTTAGCAATTTGGCCCAGATCGCAGATCTGCAGGGAGACTATCAGGGTGCGCTCGGTCATTATAAGAAGGCCATCGAGACGGATCCCAATGCCGTGTCACCCCACTTTTGCCTTGCCCTTTTGTACGACCGGCACGACATGTTCGACGAAGCCGCGGAAGAGTATCAGAAGGTCATCAGATTAGACTCCGCTCACGTGAAGGCGCTCCTCAATCTCGGAAGTCTTCACGCGAAACAAGGTCAGTATCGAAAGGCTATTGAATGTTTCCAGCGGGTTCTGGAAGTGGCAGGAGATAATGCCGATGCGCACAATAATTTAGGCGCGATCTACGAAGAGCTGGGACGCTACCATGACGCGGTGGCGGCCTACGAAAAGTCGATTTCCATAAACTCTTTTCACGAGGAAGCCCATTTTAACCTCGCAAGACTCGAATATTACCAGTACGCGGCGAACCCAGGGGCTTACAAGAAAGAGCTGATCGCCCGGCGCCTTCAGTTTGTGCTTTCCATGAATCCCAAGAATACGAAGGTTCAGCATCTCCTGGAAAAATTGGAACAAACGCAGCAGTAAGTAAAGGTGGATGAAGGGCGTGCGTCACCAAGACGCACGCCCTTCATCCATAACTTCTAGTGAGATTTGAGATAGTCGAGGCAGAACTTCAGGACTTCGTCGCCGCCGAGCCCTTTCGTCTTCACCGCATATTCGTCGAGGAGGGGCTTTACCTGGGCAGTCCAGCGCGCGTCTTCCTCCTTTGAGAGGGCTATGATCTTGCTGCCCCTTGCCTGCACCACGTCCATAGCCTCTTTGTCGATCTCATCCCAGGCCTTACCCTCTCTCTCGATCCACTCCTCGTTGATCTTCTCGATTACCTTCTGATCCGCGGGAGAGATGGAGTTCCACTTTGTCTTGTTCATGACGACAAAATGGGCAGAGGTATAAGCCGCGCCATAATCCAGGGTGTGATTGCCGACCACTTCCGCCAGCTTCCAGCCTTTCATTGCCTCAAAGGGGCAGAGGATTGCATCAGCGACACCCTTAGAGAGTGCGTCGTAGGCTTCACCCATAGGCATGCCGACCGGCGCACCGCCGAGCGCTTGGGCGATGTTCGCTGCGACACCCTGGGACCGGATCTTGAGGCCCTTGACGTCTTCGAGCTTCGCGACGGGCTTCTTACTGTGGAGGAGGCCGGGACCATGGCTGTAAAAGTAAAGGACTTTTGTTTCATCCCATTCCTTCGGCTTGAACTTGTTGTAGAAAGCGTTGGTCATGTGCGTCGCTTGCGTGGCGCTCTTGTAACCGAGCGGCAGACCGACTACCTCGGTGAGAGGGAACTTCCCCCTCGTGTATGCCGCGTCAGCCAGGCCTATGTCGGCAATGCCCTTCACCACGCTGTCGTACGTCTGCACGGCAGGAGTGAGGGTGTTATTAGGGTATACCGTCACCTTGACGCGTCCGTTAGTCCTCTTTTCAACCTCTTTGCACCAGTCGCCGACCACCTGGCTTTGCCGGTGCGGTGCGGGGAACATGGTCGAATAGCGGAGTGTGATTGTCTTTTCTTCGGCTGCGCCGCTCTGACAAGGGATGAGACAGACGAAGAAAGCGAGGATAAGAAAACAGGCGCCGATAGCTAGATACTTTTTCATAGCAACCCCCCTTGGCTTAAATACAGGTTAAGGTTGAGGTTAAAAATCAGGTAAAGGCAAAAGCAGGTTGAGGAAAACCCAAAACAAAAGTCAGAAGAATGTCTAGACGAGTCTTCTATTTTCATCTTAACCTTCGCTTTAGTCCTTACCTCAGCCTGCTTTATCTTTTTCCTGTCTTCTCTTAACCTTAACCTGCTGTTACTCTTCCTATACAAGATCCTCCGGCTTTGGAATATATTTTTTTAAATCGATCCGTTTCATCACATCCTCAGGCACAACCGCGACAGGTGGTAGATCCTTTCGAAATGGCTTTGCTGTTGCGTCGATACCCACCTTCGTCACTACGGCCTCTTGCGCCGCGGACAGATCAAGGTCAGTCCCCAGTATCCCAGGCAGAATCATCACGTCCCTGTCGGCCTGGACCCTTGTGGCGAGTGCCCACGTGATTTGCGCTCCGTTATCGAGATCGATGTCCGAGTCGAAACAGATTACATACTTGAGGTATATATCGTTTGCAAAGGCGGCCAGGATTGCCTGCTTGGGCTGGCCCGCGTGTTTTTTGTCGAGCTGAATAAAGCCGTACCACCAGCCCGCTGCCGCTATGAACTTGAACTTTTTGACATCGGGCACCGCTTCTTTTATTTTGCGGTTCATGAACGCATGCTGCGGGAGACGCCCCATGAGCATGCCTTTGCTTGGCCAGGCGCCCATGTCGTGTACGATGGGGTTCTTCCTGTGCGTTATCGCCGTGATCTTTACAGGGTGGCGCATGGCAACCTGGTGGTACTTGGTGAAATCGCCCCACGGGCCTTCCTGTTCACGGGCACCGGGTGGGATTACGCCCTCGATAATGATCTCAGAGCGCGCAGGGACAAGCACATCGCTGGTCTCGCACCTTACCATCTCCAGCGGCTCGCCCATCAGGCTGCCCGCAATATCAAACTCTGAAGGCGGATGGCTGACACGACTCTGGAAAGCGGTCGCCCACACGGGGTGAAGCCCTATCGCAAACGCGATCGGGAGAGGCTCGTTCCGCTCCATGTATTCGTTGTAGATGTACCAGAAGTGGCGCCCCGGCGTGATGTGCGTGACGCCTAGATGAGGTTTCTTTACCATGAAGCGGTAATGGGAACAATGGGGAGCATTTATTTTCCTGTCCATCACAATGCCCACGGCCCGGGTCAGATAGGGCGCCTCATTCTGATGATGCGTGATAAAAGGAAAGCGGGTCATGTCGGCCTTTTTCCCGGTCAGGACAACGTCCCTGCAGGGAGCTTCTTCTTTCTTGATCTCTTTCGCGGGATACTTGTTCAGCCTGATTGCCTCCTCTTCCTTTTCCGTGTAAAAGTCCTCAACTCTTTCAGGAGGTATACCAAGGGCCAGGCCGTACTTAGTCGCGCTCGTCTCGGTATTGCAGACGACCGGTGTGCTGTACCCCTTCACATTCTCAAACAGCACCATGGGATATTTTCCCATCAGGTCCAGTTTCTTGATGATTGCGGTAATCTCGTACTTGGGGTCGACCTCTCGCGTGACCCGCACAAACTCCTGCGGCAGCTTCTTTTCGCACTCCGCCATGAACGTCCTCAGGTCCTTCATTCAGCCCTCCTTTTTTGACACAAGTGTCGTGTTCGCCCAGCGGCTACTTCTTCCATGCGCCAATCTCTTTCAGATACTTTTCTGCTCCCGGATGAAAAGGAATGGGGGTCCCCTTTGTCATGTTCTCCAGCGTAAAATCGCCTGGTGTCGAAGCATGGATCGCATAGTAGTCCTGTCTGTGTTCCCAAAGATTCCTGAGGAACCGGTAGACAAAATCGTCACTCACATCGGCAAAGGTAAAGATGCTGGTCGCAAACCCGTACACGGGCGTATCCTGATCCATGCCTTTATACGATTTTGCTTTGATGACCCTCTTATAATAATATGGATGCTCCGGCAGCACCTTGTTAAAAGCCTGTTCGTCAACGGGTACGACGCGTGCGGGCGTGAGCTGTGAGAGTTCCATGTACGACGGCATCGGGTAGGCCCCTCCGAGAAAGCCACCGTCGAGGCTTCCGTTCTGTATGCCTTCAACTACCTCTTTGAACACGTAGTAGTAGGGCTTGAAATCGTTCTTGGTCACGCCGTGCGCTTCAAAGAAGAGAAGCGCGCTATTGGCAACGGTGCTGCCCGGACCTCCGATCCCGATCCGCTTGCCCTTGGCATCCGCAAAGGATTTGATGGGGCCCTTTGCCGGCACGGCAAAATACTGATCCGAACCATTGATGAAGCAGATTGCCCGAAGCGTGGAAAATGGCTTACCGGCATATTCGCCCAGACCTTTATAGGCGCGGAAGCCGTCGGGCGTGCCGAAAAGGGCGAAGGCAGGCTTCTTACCGGCCTCCCGCTGCATCATACGCCGGACCATCTCCATAGTGCCTGTGGCGGCCTCATGGACAAAATTGGCATCCGGTATGTACTTGTTGGTTACAGCTGACACACCCGCGCCGAGGATGTATACGGTGCCGCCTGAGGGCGGTGTGTATAAAGGCGCCAGTTCCGCGGCTTTTATCGTACATGCACCGCCGAACGTAAGACAAAGAGAAGCTATTACGGTCAGGAGAAGTTTTTCCCAGTTCATATGGTCCCCCTTTTTCCGCGTGCTTACTGAACCCTGTACCCCGGTAGCGATAGCGCAGCATCCTGTAAGGAAGCATCCTGTAAGGAGCCCGGGACCCTAGCTCTGTATCCCAGGGATGATATTACCGCCCGAGGGGAAAATCGCAACGTCGGCCTGAGGCATGCGCTCCGCAGCCATATCAACGGCTTCCAGAAGGGTGCGCGCGTGGGTAAACTTCATCATGCGCACCGTTTCCGCGGTCAAGCCTTCGGTGACATGAATCACATGAAATTTTTCCGCGAGTTCCTTAAAAAAAACCACCTGCATAATATAGGAGATACCGAAGGAGGTGAG
>JADGQN010000185.1 GCA_017881765.1 Syntrophobacterales bacterium
GAACCTTGTAATCCTGGAACATTCCTTCAAGGTAATACGTCTTATCGAAAAGCCCTCAAAAAACCCTCTCCAACCTTTCAATGACGCTTTGTCCGGAAACAGCTGCGGGATGTTGAAACTGTCATTCAGGAACGCATCGCCATATTTCGAGGCGAGAAACTGCTCTTCCTTCCTTAACGTCGGCCCGTACGACCAGAAAAAGAGGAAGGGGTATGCCATGAACAGGTAAGGATTGCCGCTCAAGACACAAAAACTGCAATCAATCACATAGTTCGCCAGATAATAGGGATGCCGGACAATGGCATATACGCCTCTGTTGCAAAGAACCACATTCCGTACCAGGATGCCCTTGGCGACTATATGCAGGAAGCAGCCTATCGCGAGCAGAAAAAACCCGAGTACCATGGTGGTAACGCTATTACCGTAGATTGCAGAGGAGGCAAGGCAACACAGAATAATGAGATCGCGAAGGTTACTTCTGGTAAGCAGATGTTTTTCGGTCTTCACGGCAGTACCCTCCTGAATGGCTTGGCTTTCGCCAATTGTCGCTGTACGTCGCCATATAATCAGAGAAGATAGTCGTGGGAAATCTCGAAAAGGTTACAAGGATTGGAGTAGAGCCGCTCTGCGCGGAACTGATGAACCGGATCGTGGGAGCACCATTCGTGACGGGACATATGCTCCATTTTAAGGTTTATGAAGGCCTATCCTGACGGCGATATCGTAGATCTGTTTATATTCCTCGTCCCGCAATTTTACGACCTCCGCCGGAGACTTATATTCGCAGATGTGCCCCATTTGTTCGAGCTTTGGTTTGGTGGCCTTAACTGCTTTTTCAACGGCTGGTATCAGGACCTTCTTGGCCTCATCCGGTATACCCGCGGGAGCCCACAGCGCGAACCAGGTCGCGGGCAGGCTCTGTTTGTAGCCCAACTGTCTGAGCGTAGGGATTTCGGGCCGACTCGGCAACTTGGGGTCGATGAGGAGAATTCTCATTCTGCCCGCGTCCACGTGAGGCTTGAACTTTCCGTAGCCATCGAGGGCAGCCTCTACATGCTTTCCTAACACGCCGGTGACGACGCTCTCCCCTCCTTCGTAAGGTACGTGGGTCACTTTGATCCCCGTGATAGATTGCAGCAACTCGATGGCGAAGTGGGTAAAAGAGCCGACGCCGACTGAAGTCATGCGAATCTTCCCGGGATTCTTCTTGGCGTAATCAACGAATTCGGAAAAAGTTTTCCATGGCGCATCTGCTCTGACTCCGACCACCGTCGGCAGCAAGAAATGGAACCCCAGGGGTTCCAGATCCCTGGCCGGATCATAGTGGACAACCTCCGGATTGGTGATGGGGACGTAGATGACGGGTGACGCGCTGGCGTAAAAAAGTGTATACCCGTCTTTTTTCGCTCTGACCGCGGCGTCTGCACCCAGGACGGTACCTGCTCCAGGCCTGTTGTTCGGAATTATCCTTGTGCCGAGGAGCTTATCCAGTTCCTCTATGAGCATCCTGCAGGCCGTGTCTCCCTGGCCGCCGGCTGGATAAGGAATAATCATCTGAATAGGATGGTCGGGATATCCGGCGGCAAAAGAAGCTCTTGGCCCGAGCGTGCAAAGACTCACCATGAGTAGAAACAGAAAAAAGAAAAAACGCGTCATCTGCGATGCAGTATAGACTCGGGTCCGGCATAAGTCAACCGACTCATTTCGCGGGGCACGCGGCGCCGAGGCCAGAGCCGGTTGCATCAATGCAAACCTTAGAAGAGGAACCCTTTTTTAATTTTAAGATCTCGAAAATCGCTTGACAGGAGCGGACATGTGGAACAGAATTGTAAGTAGGAAGATAAAGCATCCACATCTGATCCCGGTCTTGTCAGGCAGACAAGGACGAGCCCGGCATTCGTAGGAAGGGGGCATGAAACCCAACCTCGCGCTTCGTGAGCGACAAGGCTGAAGGAGGTGCGTCATGTACTTCATTACGTTGTCGAGAAAAATGGGCGCCGATGGATCAGAAATCGCCAGGCTGGTCGCAGGAAAGTTGCAGTGCCAGCTCTATGACACGGAGGCCATCGAGAACACGGCGAGGGAAATGGGCTTTCTCAAGGATGTCCAAGACGTAGACGAAAAGGTGCCATCTTTTTTTGAGAGGTTTTTTTCATCACGCCCGCAGATGCATCTGGATCGCCTGATGGCTGTTATCTATGAGCTGGCGAGCAAAGGAAATGCCCTATTCCTTGGGCGAGGGAGTCATATCCTCTTGCGGGAGTTCCCTTGTGTCATGCACGTAAGGGTCACCGCCTCGCTGGAAAAGCGCATCCAGAACCTGACGGAACGGGGCTTCCAGAAGGAAGCGGCTATCAGGGCACTCCAAAGAAGCGATCACGAGCGAGCGGCTTTCATCAAATTCGCCTTTGGCGTGGATTGGGATAACCCCGAGCTATACGATCTTGTGCTCAGCATGGACCATCTGACGATACCGTTGGCGGCAGACATCGTGACGTATATGGCCACCACGGAAGAGGTGAAAGCCCGCTCAATGGATGCGATGCAATCGCTCGCAATGATGGGCCTTGCCAGAAGAGCCGAGGCTGCCCTTATCGAGGGAGGTTTTTCACCACCGTATGTTTCCGCTTCCGTTGTCGAGCCCTGTAAGCTTCGGTTAACAGGCATCGTGGGAGTGCCGTGGGAGAGAACGAACGTAGAGAGGATCGTGAAGGGGATACGAGGTGTTACGTCTATCGATAATCAAATCCAAGTAGCGGCAGCGTTCAGCAAGGAGGCATAGATGGATTCGCCCAGACTTATCCCCATGCTTTCTTTCCGGCAGGCATGAGGAAAACGAGAGGAATCGTAAACAAAATGGCAAGACCACAAGCCATGAAGGTGATCCTGAAACCGGTGTTGGGATTAGAACTCAAGTGGAGGGCAAAGGTGATGAGGGAGACACCCAGTGCTGCTCCAACCGTTCTGAACATGCCTCGAAGCCCGACGATGGTGGCTACCTTATCGGGTAGCAACTCGATACAGGCGTTATTGGCAGCGGGAAACGCGATTCCCGAACCAATTCCGGAGAAGAGTATCAGGAACGAAAGTAGTTCCGCGGTACCCCATCGGATGCCCATCATACGCGCCAATGGGACGCCCTCCCCGAGAAGGATTGTCGAAAAAGAGATCATGCCCAAGCCCCACACCATGGGCCACCGGTACCCCCACCGCCTGAGCAGAAAGCTGGTGACCGCTGAGGCGAAAATCATTCCCAGCGATCGGGGCGTCAGTATCATACCGCTCAGCAGCGTCGAGAGCTTATGTACCGAGGTCGCGTAAAGTGGTATAAACGACAGGATTCCCCAGGCTCCGGCGCCTATGACCATATTTAACACGTTTGCGGCCAGAAAAGGTCTTGATCGCAGCAATGCCATATCCAGGATGGGATTAGGCGCTTTCTTCTCCTGACGGAGAAACAGGAAGAGCGAAGAAGAACTGAGAACCATAAAGAGTACGGCAAAGAGAAAAGAGCGGAAAGAGGACGTCTCGCCGATGAGATTTAAACCGAACATGAGAAAGAGTATCGCCCCACTCATAAAGAACGCCCCTGCGAGGTCCAGGTGATGGCGGGAAGAAACCCTGGAGGGTTTAAGGAGCATCGTAATCAACACCATCAAACCGATACCGACCGGTACATTAATATAGAAAACATAGCGCCAGGAGTAATGGCTCACGATCCACCCACCCAGGTTTGGTCCGATAACGCCCCCTATGGGGAAGATACTGGTGAAGAGACCGATCGCCCTTTCCCGATGATCGGGAAAATGATCGCTCACCATTCCCGCTGCCGTGGGAAGAAAACATGCCCCTCCGATGCCTTGAATGAACCGGAATGCTATCAGCGTATGGATATCGGGTGCAAGCGCGCAGGCGAGAGAGCTGCCCGTAAAAAGTATAAGAGAAATCAGGAAAACATTCTTACGGCCGAAGCGGTCACTCAGATTTCCCGCCATAGGCATGGCCATGGTGATCGCAATGAAATAAATGGAAATAGTCCATGCCGCCCAGAGGACATTGGTGCCAAGGTCTTCTATTAAGTTGGGAAGGGCTACGGCCACCACTGTCCCATCGACGGAGGACATGAGGAGGCTTAACCCGGCAGCAACAAAGATTAGGTAGCGACGCATGTTGGAAACGATCTGCAGGGAGTCTACTCGATTGTCGTTATGGAGGTCAACAGGAATTCAAGTGATGAACCGTCAACGTATCTCCTGGATTCAGGGCCTGACCACAGAGATGGCTTAGCCTTATCGTTTGAATCGTTCGGAGGACGCTGTTACCGGTCGGATGAGTTCTAAGAAACTCCTGTTGACTATCTCCAAAGACCTCTTAGAATACCATTAGGAAGCAAGCCTCATCATATGATCTTCCACGAGGGGGGAGCGCATGATAAAGAAACTAACGGGGATATACGAAAAGAAGATAAAGCCCCGCGCGAAGAAGATTCTTGTTGGGCTCGTTATCTTCTTTGTTGTTTTTACCGTCACCGGGTTTTTCGGTCTGCCTCCTTTACTGAAATATGTCTTGACTAAAGAACTCTCTCAAAATCTCCACCGGGAAGTAACCATCAACCAGATCACGTTTAATCCCTATACGCTCTCCACAGCGGTACGAGGACTCCTGATCAAGGATCGACCAGGTACCGAGACGTTCTTCAGCTGCGATGAACTGTTTTTGAATCTGGGGAGCCTTTCCGCCATCAGAATGGCTCCGGTCCTCAAAGAGATCCGGATTACCAAGCCCTACATAAGGATCATCCGCAATAAGGACCTCTCCTATAATTTCTCCGATTTGCTGGAGAAGAAAGAGCCGAACTCCCCGGAGAAGACGAAGCCCGCGCCTCTGAGATTCTCTCTGAATAACATCAGAATAGAAAACGGGAGCATCGATTTCTTAGACGGACCTAAAGAGACAAAACACACGGTCAGGGAATTGAGAATTGGCATCCCCTTTCTGTCGAATATCCCTTCCTACGTTCAAACGTTCGTTCAACCTCATTTTTCAGCCAAGATCAATGATGCTCTTTACACATTCCAGGGAAGAACAAAGCCATTCGCCGATTCTCTTGAAACCTCTATTGATGTTGATATCAAGGATCTCAATATCCCTTATTACCTCGCTTACGTCCCCATGAAAATGAATTTCAAGGTTGTTTCTGCCTCCCTGGACACAGAGGCAAAGGTGTCCTTTATTGAAACGAAAGACAAGAAGGCTTCGCTGACGATCACGGGAAATGTCTCTTTGAAAAACATAGCCGTGAATGACGAAAAGAATAAGCCTTTCTTTCTACTCCCCCTCCTTGATGTCTCTATCGCTCCGTCAGAGCCCCTCTCTAAAATCATTCATTTATCAAAAGTAACGCTCCAGTCTCCTGAATTTGATATCCGGCGCGACGAAAAGGGAGCCTTGAATGTCCAATCTCTTCTGCCCGAAGAAGGCGAGGCAAAACCTGCTCCAAAGAAAACGGAGGAGGCAGTACCCCTATCTCTGGCCATTGACGAAATGCGGCTGGCAGGGGGAAAAATCTCTTTCTCCGACCTTTCCGGGAGCACACCCTTCAAAACGGTTCTGGACCCGGTTGACCTGAAGGTCGATCATCTCAGCAACGCTAAAGATAATAGAGCAGCCTATGCTCTATCCCTCAACACCGAAGCCAAAGAAGCCGTCAAGGTCGAGGGTGAATTTTCGATGGATCCTCTTGGGTCGGAAGGTATGCTTGAGGTCACATCCGTTCCACTTAGGAAGTACAGCCCTTTCTACAGGGATAGCCTTCTCTTCGACATTGAAGATGGCCGTCTTGATCTTTCAGCCCGTTACAGATATGCAAAGGGGCAAAAAGAACCGGAGGCCAGTCTTTCCGGTATCTCCGTTACGCTCAATGCCCTTCGTCTCAAGAAAGCCGGTGAGCGTGAAGACTTTGTTAAAGTTCCACGTTTCTCGATTAAAGAAGCGGATGTAGACCTCACAAAAAGAGAGCTCAGGATTGGCAACCTCTCCACGGAGAAAGGCGAGATTCTCGTGAAACGGTTACGCAACGGCGATTTGAATCTCCTCACGCTCACCCCGCCTGCGCCTGCATCGGCGAATAAAGAGCCCGCTAAAAAATTAAAGGCCGGCGAAAAACCCGTCGAGCCTGAAAAACCATGGCTCGTCTCCCTGAAGCAGATGCTGATTGACAAGTACACCATTCGCGTGGTGGACCAGACCACGAAAGAGCCGGTCACGCTGGTTGCTCAAAACCTCGCCTTAAAGGGAGAGAATATTTCAACGGCGAAGAACAGTAAAGCAAGGCTTAGCCTCTCCCTCCTCTTGAACGGGAAAGGAACCGTCTCCACCACGGGGACCATCGCTGTAGAACCCCTCTCTGCAGATGTAAAGATAGGGCTGAAGGGCATTGAAATCGCTCCCTTCCAACCCTATTTCACGGATAAGGTAAAGCTGACGGTGACCGGAGGAGCCGTTTCCACAAATGGCAATGTTTCTCTCACATCCACCAAAGAGAAGGGAATAAGGGCCACCTATAAGGGGGAGGCTTCTGTAACTAATTTTTCTTCAATCGATAAACTGAGCGGAGAGGATCTTCTGAAACTCGAATCCCTGTCGTTAAACGACCTCAACGTGGCATATGCACCCCTTTCTGTTGAGATCAAAGGGGTCTCTCTGACTAACTTCTACGCTCTCGTGCTGGTCAGCCCTGATGGAAAAATTAATCTCCAGGATGTGCTGGCGGCCGAGGAACCAAGAGCGGAGACGGCGCCGGGCCTTACAACAGAGAAGACACCGGGCCCTGCCCGTCAGCAGAGCGCAGCAGCCCCTCCGCAGGGAAAAGAGCCTTCGAAAAACATCAGGATCGATCAGGTCACCCTCCAGGATGGGAGGATAGACTTCCAAGACAAATCGGTCAAACCTGAATTTTCCACGCGTCTCTCAGAGATCGGGGGAAGGGTATCAGGGCTTTCTGCTGACCAGAACACGACGGCGGACGTTGAGCTTCGTGGCAAACTCAATGACTATGCCCCTCTTGAGATCACGGGCAAGATCAATCCCTTGAGAGATGACCTCTTTGTGGATATAAAGGCCCGCATCAAGGACATGGACCTGAGCCCTGCAAGCCCTTACTCCGGAAAATATGCAGGCTACGTCATCGAGAAAGGCAAGCTCTCCCTCGATGTGAAATATTCAATCTCCAAGGGAAAACTCGATTCTCAAAATAATATCGTCATCGATCAGTTCACGTTCGGTGAAAAAATTGAAAGCCCTCAGGCAACCAGTTTGCCTGTCAAATTGGCCGTCGCCCTCTTGAAAGACAGGAAGGGCGAGATCAAGCTGGATCTCCCTGTGACTGGAAGCCTCAATGATCCGAAATTCAGCGTGTGGCAAATCATTGTACACATCCTCGTTAATCTGATTGCCAAAGCGGCCACCTCGCCTTTTGCGCTCCTCGGGGCTATGTTCGGGGGAGGCGGGGAAGAACTGAGCTATATAGAGTTCGACTATGGGAGCACGGCCATCACGGAACCCAATATGAAAAAACTCGATACCGTCTCGAAGGCCCTCCAGGACCGCCCCACCCTCAAACTGGATATCGATGGGTGTGTGGACATGGACAAAGACAGGGAAGGGTTAAAGCAGGTTCTATTCAACAGGAAAATAAAGGCTCAGAAACTGAATGAAACGGTAAAGAAAGGGCAGCCCGCCGTCCCGGTGGATGAGGTAAAGATTGAGCCCGCTGAATACGAAAAGTATTTAAAAATGGCCTACAAAGCAGAGAAATTCCCCAAGCCGAAAAATATCATCGGCATGGCAAAAGATCTTCCTGTCCCCGAAATGGAAAAGCTTATGTTGACTCATACCGAGGTCAACGAGGGAGACTTGAGAACACTCGCCTCTCAGAGGGGCTTGAAAGTGGAAGATGTCATCCTGAAATCCGGGAAGGTAGAACATGAACGAGTATTCGTCCTTGAACCGAAATTACTCACACCGGAAAAGAAAGAAAAGGTCAAAGAGAGTCGCGTTGACCTCAAGCTGAAGTAGTGAGAAAACGCCATCGCATGGTTCAAATCAAAGAAACGCCTCTCCGTCTATATGTAGTTTCGCAGCATCAATTCGAGAGGGTAGGGATTGAGATAGTACTGTCGCTTCAGGTAAGCCTCGCCATATTTCCGCACGTAGTGGTTCATCATGGTGATGGGGACAATGAGGGGAATATAGCCATTTCGGTATGCCCCGATAATTTCGAGGACTTCCGCCTTTTCGTCGGCAGTCAGCTGTTTGTTGAAGTAGCCAAGGCAATGGAGGAGCACATTCGTCTGCTTCCTGCTAGTGGCCTGAAGCAGTGCCGCTTCCATGAGAAGCCTGGCATAAGAGGCGCGGAACTCCTCTGGTGTGTGCGCCCTCGCCTCGGCCACCAGCCGGCCCAGCACGGTGTAATGTCTCGGGCTGTGGGCCAGGATCAGGAGCTTCAGGTCCGTGTGCAGAGCGATCATGTCGCGAACGCCGCCGCCTCTTGCGAGGAAGTCCTGCCACCGCATGTATATGAAGACGGCATCGATGAAATTCTCCCTGAGGGCCGGGTCGTGTAGCCTTCCGTCGTCAATCACGGGGATCAGGGGGTTTCGGCGGGTGAAGGCCGCGGCGAAGATGCCCGTTCCGCTGCCGCTCGGCATGCCCTGAGTC
>JADGQN010000186.1 GCA_017881765.1 Syntrophobacterales bacterium
CCGCTGCTGCAACAGTGCCGTATCTTGAACCTCTGCCGGTCGGGCATCTATTACACCCCCGTCCCGGTGAGCGACAAGGACAGGCAGCTCATGAACCTGGACAGTGACGTAAGTGATAAAGCGTCGTTGAAACGTTCCTTTCTCTGTATTAGGTTAGATCAAAACTCAGGAGGTGAAAGGGCCATGGCAGAGCACGGAGCAAGGAGGGGGGAGAGAGTTCCGGTAGGACGGGGGCCTAAACACCCATTAGTGACCGTCCGGGAGATGATGGACAGGGTGATGGACACGTTCCTTGAACCGCTCATAAGGGTGGGTCCATCCGAGTGGAGGAGCGACCCGTTCAGGCCAAGTGTCGACGTTATTGAAGAAGAGCATCAGATCAGAGTCGAGGTAGAGATGCCCGGGGTAGATCCGAATGATGTAGAGGTGTCGGTTGGCGAAAACTCCGTGACGATACGAGGAGAGAAGAAGATAGCGTTGAGGGAGGAGGATAAGGGTTACCACCGGACCGAGCGCCCCTTCGGCTCCTTCCAGCGGACCATCCCCCTCCCGGTCGAGGTGGACACGGAGAGGGCCGTGGCCGCGTTTAAGGATGGCGTGCTGAAGATAACATTTCCCAAGGCAGAGCAGAAGACGAAGAAGGTTCCGATCAAGATCGAGTAGATTGGCGATCTGGGGTCGCAGGTCGGTTTCTATGGTTGCCGAGCGGCTTTCTGTGAGCCTGCGCCGCGCCACGTAAGTCGCAAGCATGCATCGCTCAATACTCAAGACCCCCGCCACTTACGCTTGATGAGGAACCAGACGAACAGGACAACAAAGAGGGCAAAACCAGCGCTGCTGAATGGCCGCCAGACGAAGCCCGTATGTTCGAAATAGAAAAGAAGTAAGGTCCCGACCAGAACGGTGGCCATGAGCGTGCCCAGCATCCGGGTGTCCGTTTGCCGGTCGAGTTCCCTCCTTATGTCAAGCAACTGGGCCGCATCAATCTTTACGGTCATCTGGCCGTCTTCTCCGAGTCTTGTGAGCACTTTCTTTGCGCGCTCGGGGAGGTTTCTGAAAAAGTCGAGGTAATCGAACATATCGCTCTGCAGTGATCGCGAAGCTTTCGAAGAATCAAGGTACTCATCCGCCGCCTTTTGAATACAAGGCGGCAGTTCTGAATTAAAATCGAATTCGGGGTACAGCTCCCGGCCGATGCTTTCCGTTGTCATGATCGCCTTGGCGAACAGGGCCAGACCGGTGGGAAAAGTGATCCTCCGCGCCGCACCTTTGTTGATGAGCCGGAAAAAAAGCCAAGCCATGCTCAAAGGATTTTGGGAAAAGAAGAGTTCGTTAAGGATTTCCGCAGCGTCCTTCTGGAACCCGGCTACGTCGCTGTCACTGTGCCTCTCAGCAAGGTGCATGAAGTGTTTCAGGTAACCTTCCATGTCCCCATTTACAAAGGCAGCAAAACAACTCAGCAGCTCTCTCCTAATCGATTCGTTCAGATATCCCACCATGCCGAAATCGGTAAAGCAGAGGACATTATTCTCGAGCACGTAAACGTTGCCCGGATGAGGGTCGGCATGAAAGAAACCATCGCTCAGGAACTGCTGAACAAAGGCCTCGAGAAGGTGAAGCACCACCTCTCTCCCGTCACTCCCCAACGCCTTTATCGCGGCCAGGTCATCGACCCTTACGCCTTGCACGAATTCCATCGTGAGGGTCCTTGTCGCGGTGTACTCCCAGTGAATCTGTGGGACCTTCACGTGAGGGTTCTCCCTGAAAGAAAAGCAGAACCGATCCGCGTTGTGTCCTTCAACGCTGAAGTCGAGCTCGCGAAGCGTCCAATCTGCAAACTCCTTTACAACGAGCACCGGGTGGTAAGGGCGCATTTCCGGGATGTATCGTTCGGCGCGGTGCGCCAGATGGAGAAGGATTTGGAGATCCTGTTCAACCACCTTCCTGATGCCGGGTCTCTGTACTTTGACCGCTACCTCGGTCCCATCCGGGAGCTGTGCGCGGTGCACTTGGGCAAGAGAAGCTGCTGCAAAGGGCTGCTTGTCGAAAACGCTGAAGAGCTCTTCGGGAGGACGACCAAGATCTTCTTCGATTATGCGTTTGGCTTCTTCAAAGGGGAAAGGTGCCGCCCGGTCCTGTAACTTCGACAGCTCTTTGGTCAGGTCTTCTCCGACCAGATCAGGTCTGAGACTCAGGACCTGGCCTAGTTTCATAAAGGTTGGCCCGAGTCTTTCAAGAACTTCCCTCAACCGCACAGGGAGGAAGAGAGCTCTTTCCGGCGCCGCTCCAGGACGGCGCTCCTCAGGCGTGGCCCGGTGAAACAGCGAATGAAATCTTAAGCGCCAGGGTACCAGATACTTCATGCGAATCTTCTCGACGAAGATTTCCCCACCCATCTCAAACACGACACCCAGGATGAAACAGAGACGGTTTACATTACTGATCTTTCTCTTGAACCCCACTACGGTCACCCCGGCCTCTCCGGCCCACGAAGCAAGCACTCTTCAGGCTATAATTATCTGCCATGCCCTGATTAAAAGATAAGCACCTGGGTGCGCATTTCACAGGGACTTGCCGCGTACCGTTCAGTTGGCCAACGCTGGATTGACTTTCTGACGAACGGGACACACATTCTGGTACCGTGAGCCGGGCCGTCGCTCACGCGGGTGCCAACTACAAGCAGAGAGCTCGGAACGAGTTCTCAAGGCCCAAACACCGGGTACTCAACACTGACCGCTACCTATGAGGGTGCTCCGGGACATAGCCAAGGAGGAAATAGTGCATGTCGGTGAGTTCCTGAGACTCCTCAAGGAGCTGGCACCCGACGAAGAGAAACTTTACGCCAGGGGCGCGAAGGAAGTGGAGGAGATGATCGCAGGGCTGAAGGCAAGCAGGCCTCGGGGCAAGAAGAAATAGAGCTCCAGACGTCAAGAGTTCGGGGAGCCCGGCTCAGGGAAGGACAGCGGCTGCGACAACGCAGCTGGCCGCGCCTGGCTCCTCGTTGCTATGAGGTGGCAATAGAGTAAAGTAATGTGAGGCATTAAGGAGTGCCAGGAACCTGCAAAAAACCGTGAACCTTTCAGCAAGTCGGTGAGGGGTGCAGAAGTGGCTCTCCCCGCAGCCCATAGAAATCAGGATTGTACCGTGAGGGTCGTTGTGGAGTGTCTTCACCTTAGCAAAAAATACGGAAGCAATTTTGCCGCGGCATTCGCAATTCCTGGAAACATCGTCCTGTCATGGATCGATGCCAGGATGTGTCGTGTCGAACGCCACGAAGAGATTTTGTCCTGCGATTTAACACCACAGAGACGCGGGCAGGATAGGAGCATGCCACGGCGGAGACTTCTGGAAACTGTTGTGCGCAATGATTAGCTTATTGATAACTTGGCACACATGCTAAAGCAGAGATAGTATAATGCCCGATGGTCTCGATAAGCTCTCTCCCTGGTGGAAGCGCTCAGTCATCCTCACCGTGGTTGTCTGCTTTGTCATCCTGATATGGATCGCGGTCAAGGCCTATACAGACGCACCCCCCATACCTGAAAAGGTTGTTGACCAATCAGGACAACTGCTCTTCACCGCAGATGATATTCTCTCCGGGCAAGAGGTCTTCTTAAAATACGGACTCATGGAAAACGGCAGCATCTGGGGACATGGTGCCTACCTCGGGCCCGATTTCTCGGCAGAGTACCTTCACACGCTTGCCATCGACGCCGCGGAGACCATAGCACAGCAGCGGTACCAACGCGGGCTCTCTCAGCTCGACGCAGGTGAGAGAGCGATCGTGAACACGCTGGTGGGACAGACGCTGAAGGAGAATCGCTATGACCCGAAGACGTGGACGCTGCTCTTCACATCGGCCGAGGCGTTCTCCTATCGAAACCAAAAAGAGAAATGGAAGAACTACCTTTCTGAAACGCGCCAGAACAGGGGGTTGCTGACCCGAGCCATACGCGACCCGAGAGAGCTGGAACAGCTGACTGCCTTCTTTGCGTGGACTGCGTGGGCATCGGTCGCAAATCGCCCTGGTAAGGCTTACTCCTACACGAATAACTTCCCTTACGATCCGATGGCTGGAAATCGGCCACCTGCCGGCGCCTTCCTCTGGAGCGCGCTGAGCCTTATTACACTGCTTGCAGCAACCGCGGTGGTCCTCTTTGCCTTTGGGAAGTTTGGCTATCTGGGCTGGAAAGCAAAGGGAGAGCATATCCATCCCCAGATGCTTCCGGGCATACCAAGCGAAACCCAGCGGGCGACCATAAAATACTTCGCCGTCGCTGCCCTGCTCTTTTTCGCGCAGGTCAATGTCGGGGGTGCGACCGCCCATTTCAGGGCAGACCCATCCAGCTTCTATGGCCTTGATCTCTCCTTCCTCTTTCCGAGCAATCTGATGCGTACCTGGCACCTTCAACTGGCGATCTTATGGGTAGCGACCGCATGGGTTGCAGGCGGCCTTTTTCTCGCATCCTCCCTCGGGGAAAGGGAACCGAAAGGGCAGAAGGCAGGCATCGACCTGCTCTTCTGGGCCCTGGTGATCGTTGTTTTTGGGAGCCTCTTCGGCGAGATGGCCGGCATGCGGCAGCTGCTTGGAAAGGCATGGTTCTGGTTCGGAGACCAGGGTTGGGAATATCTCGACCTGGGACGCGGCTGGCAGATCCTTCTCATAGCGGGCCTGCTTTTTTGGCTGCTCCTCGTCTTCCGGGCGGTTAAAGGTGTGTTGAAAGACCCCGAAAAAGGTGAAATCTCGTGGCTCTTTCTACTCACCACTTTGACGATCCCTCTCTTCTATCTGCCCGCCCTGTTCTTCACCGGCAGGAGCAATTTTACTGTCGTGGACAACTGGCGGTTCTGGATCATCCACCTGTGGGTGGAGGGCTTCTTCGAGCTTTCCGCAACCACGATGGTGGCCGTGCTCTTTTACCGGCTCGACATGATCTCCCGCCAGACCGTGTTGAGGATAATCTACCTTGATGCGATCCTTTTTCTGGGCGCCGGCATAGTCGGAACGGGACACCACTGGTACTGGACAGGACAATCGAATATCAACATGGCGCTCTCAGCCATGTTTTCGGCCATGGAGGTCGTTCCTCTCACGCTTATGACGCTGGATGCCTGGGACTTCATAAAACTGGGCCACGGCAAGTGCGATGTCTGCGGTAAGGAGACACTGATCCCTCACCGGTGGACGTTCTATTTCCTGATGTCGGTCGGCTTCTGGAACTTTGTCGGTGCCGGCATATTCGGCTTTCTCATCAACTTGCCCATTGTCAGCTACTTCGAAGCGGGTACGGTCTTCACGCCCAACCACGCCCATTCCGCATTCATGGGGGTGTTCGGCATGCTCGGGGTTTCATTTATCGTTTTCGCGCTCCGGCAGGTTTCGACTGACGAGCAGTGGGCACGCACGGAAAAATATGTGAAGGTCTCCTTTTTTGGATTGAATGGGGGCCTCGCACTCATGGTCCTGCTCAACCTTTTTCCCGAAGGGGTGCTACAGCTCCTTGATGTGCTGAATAATGGCTACTGGCATGCAAGAAATGTGGCGTTCCAGGAACAGCCGATTGTCCATTCCCTCGAATGGCTGCGCCTGCCCGCTGATTTGATCTTCATCTTTCTCGGCGTTTTACCGCTGCTGATTGCTACAGTAACCAGCTATGTCGCACTGAGAGCCTATAGTGTCAACTCAAAGGAGTGAACCATGTGGGAGTATACCGATAAAGTCAAAGACCATTTCCTCAACCCACGCAACGTGGGCGAAATTGAAAACCCGGACGGGGTTGCCGAGATCGGCTCTATTGCCTGCGGCGACGCGCTCAAGCTCTCGTTCAAGCTGGATGAGCAAGAAAGGATAAAAGAGGTCAAATTCAAGACTTTTGGCTGCGCCAGCGCCATTGCTACGGCATCTGCACTGACCGAGATGGCCAAGGGGAAAACGCTGGAGGAAGCGTCGCACATCACCAACAAGGACATCGCCGACTACCTCGGAGGCCTGCCCGACGAGAAGATGCACTGCTCAGTGATGGGCCAGCAGGCCCTGGAGAAGGCCATTGAGAACTACAGGGGGACCCCTGCCGCCGGGAAGGAGGGCGAAATCGTCTGTCAATGCTTCGGCGTCACCGACCGCGAGATCGAGAGCGCCGTAAAAGAAAACCATCTCACAACCGTCGAAGAGGTGACCAACTATACCAAGGCCGGAGGCGGCTGCGGGAAGTGCCACGAGAAGATCCAGCACATCATTGACACGGTTTACTCGCAGGCGGAACCCGAGGCCCCCAAGGAGGTAAAGCCGAGGCTCACCAATATCCAGAAGATCAAAATGATCGAAGAGACCATCGACCGGGAGATCAGGCCCTCGCTGCGTCACGATGGGGGCGACATCGAGCTGATCGATGTGGTCGGCAACAGGGTGCTTGTGGCGACCCGCGGAGCCTGCACTGCCTGCCAGGCATCGCAACAGACGCTCAAGGGTTTCGTCGAACTGAAACTGCGTGATCTTGTGTCACCGGAACTCTCTGTAGAGGAGGTGTCGCCATGAAGACAGTCTACCTGGATAATAACGCAACCACGCAGGTTGCTCCGGAAGTCGTGGAAGAAATGCTCCCGTACTTCCACGAACTATACGGCAACCCGTCGAGTATGCACACCTTCGGAGGCCAGGTGGCAAAGAAACTCGCCGATGCACGGGAAAAGGTAGCTGCAGTGATCGGTGCAACATCTGACGAGATCATCTTCACCAGCTGTGGTACCGAAAGCGACAACACCGCCATTCTCTCTGCCCTTGCGGTCACCCCTGAGAAACGGCACGTCGTGACGAGCCGCGTGGAGCATCCCGCTGTGAAGGTCCTGTGCGAACGCTTGGCAGAGAAGGAATGCCGTGTTACCGCCGTGGGCGTAGACGCTGGCGGGAACCTGGACATGAACCAGTATAAGGCCAGCCTCTCGCCAGATACAGCGATGGTAAGTCTTATGTGGGCAAACAACGAAACAGGCGTTATTTTCCCCGTTGAAGAGGCGGCGCTGCTCGCCCGGGAGAAGGGTATCCTTTTCCATACCGACGCCGTGCAGGCAGTGGGAAAGATCCCCATCGATATGAAGAAGAACACCATTGACATGCTCTCCTTCTCGGGCCATAAGCTGCACGCGCCGAAGGGGATCGGAGTCCTGTACGTCCGCAGGGGCACGAGGTTCTCACCCTATCTCATAGGCGGACACCAAGAGAAAGGCCGCAGGGGAGGCACAGAGAACACACCGAGCATTGTGAGCCTGGGAAAGGCGTGTGAACTGGCTACGCAGAACATCGAACAAGAAAGCAGGAGGGTGAGAAATTTGCGCGACAGGCTGGAGAGAGAGATCCTGAGCCGCATCCCCAACAGCAGTGTAAATGGGGGAAAAGCGCCCCGCCTGCCAAACACCACAAACATAAGCTTTGAATTCGTCGAAGGAGAAAGCATACTCCTGCTCATGGATGAATACGGCATCTGCGCATCCTCGGGCTCGGCCTGCACGTCGGGATCCTTGCAGCCATCCCACGTGCTGCGCGCCATGGGGGTGCCGTATACGATGGCTCACGGCTCGGTCAGGTTCAGCCTGAGCATCTATAATAAGGACGCCGATATCGACCTTGTCATCGACAAGCTGCCGCCGATCATTGCCCGGTTAAGGGAAATGTCTCCTTACTGGACGGATGAAAAGAGCTGCCGCACGAGCCTGTGAAGCTTCGCCTGGTACTCGGGATCGATTTTGAACAGGCTTCTGCCTCCCGGTCACACGTTCTTATATGGTGAACAGGAGGCGTCGGCCTTGCCGCCAGTCATTGCTGCCGGTGACCCCGCCAGCACTAATCGAACGAGGAGGGTGCTATCATGTTCGTTGTCATTATCAATTTTCCGCCCATTAAGGAAGGGAAGGACGCCGAGTTTCGGGAGTGGTTTACCTGGACGAACAAAAAGTTTGCAGACTACAAGGGTCTTATTGCTCGCAGACTTCTTAAACCTGTGAAAGGCGGCAATTATGCCGCGGTTGTGGAGCACGAGAGTGAGGAAACCTTCATGGCCATGCATAATAGCCCCGCCCACACCGAAGCTGGCAAGCGCGTCGGGCCCCTGCTCGACGGCAGCCCGACTCCCCAGTTTTACGAGGCGATCATCGGATAAGATGAACCGAACGCAGAACACCGGAAGGAGACTGAACATGAAGAAATACGTGTGCACGGTATGCGGGTACGTTTACGATCCGGCGGCGGGGGATCCTGCCGGGGGTGTAAAGCCGGGAACGTCCTTTGATGATCTCGCGGATACTTGGGTCTGTCCTGTGTGTGGTGCTCCCAAATCGGCGTTCGTCGCGATGGATTAGCCAGGTAGGCGATGTGGTATCGCTGCCGTCTCCAATAGTTTACACGACAACACGGACGTCTCGGGCAGCGCCACGATGGCTGAGCGGTAAGATAAGACACTATCTTTTATTTGGGATGGTAGCTCAGATACGGATGCTCCATGAAAAACCCGACTATGACACTGACTCATAGGTCTATCCTCCGTTACTCCTCTTCTTGCCTTGAAACGTTTTGGGATCGGCTTTAGCTTGATAGCAGAGATGGACAAAGCGAAACGTAGCAACCTGAAGGAGGCAGCATGATCGAAAGAATTAGAACCATCATAGATAAAGAATGGGCTGAGGTATTCAAGAACAAGGTCG
>JADGQN010000187.1 GCA_017881765.1 Syntrophobacterales bacterium
CGCCTTCGCACGAGGCCAAGGCGCGTGAAACTTCATAAGAGAAGTCCACGTGGCCGGGCGTATCGATCAGGTTAAGCTCATACTCCTGGCCATCCCCGCTCACGTACGGAAGGGCCACGGTTTGACTTTTGATGGTGATGCCCCGTTCCCGCTCGATATCCATGTTGTCGAGTATCTGGTCGCGGAACTGCCGGTCCTCCACCAGGTGGGCGTACTGGATCAAACGGTCGGCAAGCGTAGACTTACCGTGATCGATATGGGCAATGATGCTGAAGTTTCGTATCTGTTTCATGTATGCCAATTTGCCTTTAAGCGTATACCTTATTTCCCTGCGACGGTAAAGCCGCGTCGTCACGCATCACGGCTCTTGCATCGTCCTAGTGAACGCAGTGAACGCTCTTCCTAGTGAGCAAAGCGAACGGTCGTCCCGGTCACGCTCTGCGTGACGGTCGTCCTAGCGCAGCGGACGTCGCCCGGACCCCGGACCTTATCTCCTCCCCGCCGGGTCGACGGTGATCTTATTTCCCTTGATGTACCGATCTTTCATCATCGACAGTACATCGTGTGCGTTCTCCTTGGGAACTTCGACGAAGGTATAATGGTCGTGTATATCGATCTTTCCTATAAATTTGCCGGGCAGGCCCGTTTCGCCGCTGATCGCTCCGACTATATCCTTCGGACCCACCTTGTGCTGGCGACCCACGTTGAAGTGAAGCCTTACCATGCCGCCGAAGGATTGCGGTTCACCGAAGTCCGGTGCACTTGCGGCCTGGTCTTTCCCGTCCGCCACCAATAACATCTTGAGCAACGCGGCTGCTATATCCAGTGCGGAATAGTCCTCCGTCATCAGTCTCTCGATCAGGTTCGTGTATTTGTCGAGGTCTCCCTCTCCAACGCGCTCTTTAATGCTCTCGAGCAGCGTCACTGCCCTGGTCTCTTCCACCTCTGCGAGGGAAGGGATCGGCTGGCGGGCAATCTTTATGTTCGCAAACGTCTGTATGTCGCGTAGTCCGTGAACCTCTCTCCCGACCACGAAGGTGAAGGCATAGCCTGCTCTGCCCGCACGTGCGGTCCGCCCTATTCTGTGGACGTAATATTCCTCGTCGCGGGGCAGGTCGTAATTGAAGACGGCTTCTATACCTTCGACATCGATGCCTCGTGCCGCTACATCGGTCGCGACCAGGATCTCCAGCGCGGCCCTTCGGAACTTATCCATGACGCGGTCACGCTGGGACTGTGTCATGTCGCCATGCAGACCTTCGGTCTGGTAACCACGGGCCTGGAGTTCTATCACCACCTCATCCACCTTTTTTTTCGTGTTGCAGAAGACAAGGGAGAGTTTCAGGTTGTACATGTCGATCAGCCGGCTCAGCACGTCCGGCTTCATGCCTTCCCTCACCTCGAAATAGAATTGCTGCACGGCAGGGACGGTCAACTCTTTGTGCACGACTTTTATGAGCTGAGGGTCCTTCATGTATTTGCTTGTAAGGTTGAGAATCGGTTTGGGCATGGTGGCGGAGAAGAGCAATGTCTGCCTTTCCGACGGGATCGCCTGGAGGATGGTCTCAATATCTTCGATGAAGCCCATATTGAGCATCTCATCGGCTTCGTCTAACACGAGAATGCCTACACTGCCGAGCTTCAGGGTGCCGCGGTTGATGTGGTCTATGGTGCGCCCCGGTGTCCCGATGACGACATGGACCCCGCCCTGAAGTGCCCGTATCTGCCGGTCTATGGGCTGGCCGCCGTAGACGGGCAGTATGTTTATATCCTTCTTGTATCTGGAGACCCGCTTCAGTTCTTCGGAGACCTGGACTGCCAGTTCCCTTGTCGGGCAGAGGATGATCGCCTGGACATGTTTGCTCTTTGGCCGGATTGCTTCGATGATGGGGATGCCGAATGCTATAGTCTTGCCGGTACCGGTCTGGGCCTGCCCGATAATATCTTTGCCCGCGAGAATGGGAGGGATTGCCTGTGCCTGGATCGGCGTTGTTTCCTCGAACTCCATATGGTCGATTGCCTTCTGCACCTCTTTTGAAAGCGCCAAATCTTGAAATCTCATTGGTTCCATGGCTGCTATTCCTCTCGTTCAGTTATTCAATAAGCTTTGCGACATGGTTTTCGGCTTCGAGTCTGCTATTACTGGGGCTCGCGTCGCCCCCTCCCGCGGCAGAGCCGCCGAAGCCTCCCGCACCCGCAAGCGGGTACCCGGTCGCCGTGCTCGCTAGATAGATTCCTTACGGACGGCTGCTAGCCATCAGAGGACCACGCTTTCAAGCGTGCCCGCAGGAATCTATTTTCGGAAATGAGCGTGCGACGAAATCATGGAAGCTGCATACATCAGTCGCCATTATAGCATTTTACGGGCAAATTAGACAGACTAAAGAAACGCGTCTGTCAACGCGCCAATACCTACTGCGAGAATTAGTAAGTTACACTTTGATGCCCTGGCTGTCATTCCGGAGAACGCCGGAATCCAGATTCTACAAGTATTTCTGGACCCCGGTTTTCACCGGGGTGACGACGTTAGGTTGGCGGTCTTGAGGCTCTGTCTATATCTGTGTCTGGAAACAGATATTTCAACCCTGTCCGGGTTGAAGTCGAGGTGGGCTTTACTGCTTACTATCTCTTGGCAAATAGATGGCACGCCACCTCGTGGCCCGGCTCGATCTCGGCAAGCTCAGGTCCGCGATGGCCGCAGACCTCCTTTGCGTCAGGGCAGCGGGGATGAAAGCGGCAGCCATCCGGCGGGTTCACCGGCGATGGAACCTCCCCCTTGAGTGGCACCTGTTCAACCCGGCTGTCCGGGTCGGGTATGGGACACAGGGGAAGAAGGGCTTTGGTATATGGATGGCATGGATGTTCAAAGAGCTGCGTGCGCCTCGCCAGTTCCACAACTTTTCCCAGGTACATCACGGCAATCCGGTCGCACAGGAATCGGGCGGCGGAAAGGTTGTGGGTGATGAACAGATAGGCGATATTCATCTCTTTCTGAAGTGACTTCATCAGGTTCAGTATCTGGGCCTGGATCGACATGTCGAGGGCGCTGGAGGGCTCATCAGCCACGATAAGGCTCGGGAAAAGGATGAGTGCCCTGGCGATGGCGATCCGCTGTCGCTGGCCGCCGGAGAATTCATGCGGAAATCGCTTCAGGTGAGCAGGCTCAAGGCCGACTTTTTCCATGGTGTCGACGCATCTTTTTTCCCGCTCGCGAGCGTCGCTCACCCCATGGGAATGAAGGATCTGATTCAGCATCTTCGCTACGGTGATCCGGGGATTCAGCGATGAATACGGGTCCTGAAAGATGATCTGCATGCGGCCACGCAATTTCCGCAGGGCCGCATCAGAGAGGTGGCAGACGTCCTTCCCGTCAAAAAAAATCACACCGGAGGTCGGGTCATACAGTCTCAGAACAGTTCTGCCCAGCGTGGTCTTCCCACACCCGCTCTCCCCCACAATACCGAGGACTTCCCCCGGGCTCAGCTGGAAGCTGACACCATCAACGGCCTTGAGGATTTGAACATCTCCAAATCCTTTCTTGATGTAAAAGTGTTTCTTGAGATCCAGGACTGAGAGCAAAGGATACGGCTGGTTCATGCGTTCTCAGCTCCATCTCCGTTACGTTCAGTAAAACAGGCCACCCAGTGGCCGCGCTCTTCCTCTTTCAAGGAAGGGGTCTGGCTGCTGCATATAGTCTCTGCCCGGCCGCACCTCGGATGGAACCTGCAGCCCGCGGGCGGCTCGATAAGATTCGGCACTGTGCCTGGGATAGAACTGAGCGCATCGCGATCGCAGTCGAGCCTTGGGCTGGCTCCGATGAGGGCGCGGGTGTAAGGGTGTCTTGGGGTTCGGATCAAGCTTCGGATATCCGCGTACTCCACGATCTTGCCCGCATACATGACTGCTGCATAGGTACAAATCCAGGACAAAACTCCCAGATCGTGGGTAATAAAAAGGAACGAGGTCTTCCTCTGGCTTCTCAGTTCATTCAGGAGGGTAATAATCTGGGCCTGGGTCGAGACATCCAGGGCAGTGGTGGGCTCGTCGCAGATGAGGAGGTCGGGCTCACATGATATAGCGATCGCTATCATCACACGCTGCAGCATCCCGCCGGAGAGCTCGTGCGGATACTGACTGAGAATGCGCCGGGGATCAGGGATTTTGACGGACCGGAGAACGGCAAGAGCTTTTTCTCTCACGTCGCTTGCCCGTCCTTCCTGATGAAATCGTATCGCTTCCTCAATCTGACTTCCTATGGTAAATGAAGGGTTCATTGATGTCGAAGGTTCCTGAAATATCATCGAAATCTTTTTGCCCCGGATGCTCCGCATCTGTCTCTCCGGGAGCTTAAGAAGGTCCTGCCCTCTCAGCAGAATCTGTCCGGAGACGATTTTCCCCGGCGGGTCCGGGATGAGGCGCAGGATGGAGAAAGCGGTCATGCTCTTTCCTGAGCCGGATTCCCCGACCAGCCCTACGCTTTCTCCTTCGGGTACGGTCAGGTTCACGCCATCCACTGCTTTTACTACGCCCTCGTCAGTGAAGAAGTGGGTTCTTAGATCGATGATCTCGAGAATATTGCTGTCCGCCAACTCAGACTCCCCGTAACCTTAACCCTGTGTCACTGGGTCTTCAACTTTGGATCCCATGCGTCCCGAAGCCCGTCACCAAACGCGTTGAACGCAAACACGGTGATCATGATCATGAGCCCGGGAAACAAGGAGTAATACGGAAATGTCCTGAGGTACTTCTGCCCCTCGCTGATCATCAGCCCCCACGAGGAAGCAGGGGGCTGCATCCCTAACCCCAGAAAGCTCAGGATTGCCTCGATCATTATGGACGTCGCAATACCGAGCGTCGCGACCACAATCAGAGGCGCCAGTATATTGGGCAGGACGTGGGTAAACATGATACTTGAGCGACTGATCCCGGATGCCCTTGCTGCCAGTATATAGTCCTTCTCCTTGACAGAAAGAACGGATGCCCTCACAATTCTGGCATACTGCGGTACGGAAACAACACCGATAGAAAAAATCACCGTAGTGAGACTCGGGCCCCAGACGGCGACGAGGGCCAGGGCGAGAAGGGCCGGAGGAAAAGCCCAGACCACATCAAGAATACGCATGATGATGATATCGACAAAACGCCCGAAGTATCCGGCAAAGAGGCCGGCGAGGCCACCTACAAAAGCCGCCACAATTACGGATCCGAGTCCAACCAGCAAAGAGACCCGTGTTCCATAAATTACCCTGCTCAGAAGGTCCCGGCCAAGATGGTCGGTGCCCATGGGGTGTGCCAAAGACGGAGCTGACAGTGTGCTTCCGAACTCCATCTGGTACGGATCTTTCGGAGCGAGAAATGGTGCAAAAATTCCAACGAAGACCAGGACAGCCAGTACGATTACCCCGACCATTGCCATGCTATGTTTCTTGAACCGTCTATATAGTTCCAATAAATTCCCTTCTTTTTCTCATCCCTTTCTCATCCCTTTCTCGTGTCGTACCGTATGCGTGGATCGAAGAAGGTGTACGAGAGATCCACCACGAGGTTGACCAGGATAAAAATCACTGCAACGATCAGTACCACGCCCATGAGCACCGGATAATCTCTCTCCATGATGGCGTCGTACGCGAGCGCTCCCATGCCCGGCCACCGGAAGACCACTTCGATCACCAATGCGCCGCCCAGCAGCCTGGAGAGCTGCAGCCCAAGGTTCGTGACGACCGGAATCATCGCATTCCTGAGGGCATGTCTCAGGACGATCTGCCATTCGGGAAAACCCCGGGAGCGGGCCGCCACGATATAATTCTCGCGCAGGACTTCGAGCATACAGGAGCGGGTCAGCCTGGCAGTCATCGCCATGTACGGCGTTGCGAGACAAAAGGCCGGCATGATGAGATGGAGGAGGTCGGGCGGTTCTCCGCGTCCGCCAGCCGGCAACCAGCCCAAATAGAGGCTAAAGAGCAGGATCATCATGATGCCTAGCCAGAAGATGGGCATGGAAATCCCAATCTCCGCTCCTATCATGCATATATAATCGATTTTGCTGTTCTGTTTCAGTGCTGCAATGACCCCAACAGGAATTGAGACGATGACAACGATCAACATAGCGGCCAGGGCAAGAACGAACGTCGACGGGAACCTCTCGAGTATCTTTTTCGTGACCGGCTCCCTGGTCCGAATTGATTTTCCGAGATTTCCCTTCAAGACCCCCTTTACGTGATTGTAAAACTGGATGTAGAGGGGCTTATCGAGGCCAAGGTACGCCTGCATTTCCTTATATTCCTTCTCCGAGTACTTCACATCGAGCATAAGCAGGACCGGATCCCCGGGGATGATGTTCGTTATGCTGAAGACCAGCAGGAGCACCCCAAACAGCACCGGCACCATCTGAATAACCCTTCCGAGAATGTATCTAGTCATCTTCTACCTGGTCTATTTAGTCTATCTTGTCTATCTCGTCCGTGAACCAAGCACGAAGAACGAAGCACGAGGAACAAAGAACTTGTCACTCTAGTCTCATTGTTCCAGCCACATATTCGCCCAGCTATTGGTTACGTTTATGGCCAAGGTATCGGTAAAGTGAACGCCCTGCAGCTTCTTGTTCCAACCGAATACCATACGCATAGGAAAGCAGGGAATGACAGCGGCATCCTTCAGGAGCACCTTTTCCGCCTCATGGTAGCACTTCGTTCGTTCTTCTTCATTCTTGGCTGACTCTGATTTTCTGATCCACTGATCAAACTCCGGATTGGAATAACCGCCCAGAGATTTTCCATCCGGTGCAGTACCTGAATTGGTTTCAAACATGTCGAACCCTATCGAAGGATCGATGGCAAAAGCCATCCCGTACCCGCCTATTTCCCACTCCATCTTCGGGTCTCTGACGACTTTGTCAGCCCAGAGTGCGAGCGAAAGGATCTGGAGATTGACCGGCACGCCGATCTGGGTAAGCTGCGACTTTGCCATCTCACAGAGATTTTGATTTGGAGCCATGGCTGCGTCGACCCAGAAAATCGGAGGGATCTTTTTCCCTGCATCCTTTTCCACCGCCTGGATCAGTTTCTTTGCCTCTTCGGGATTATACGACGGGACCAGTTTCACAGCCTCCGGGTTAAAATATTTGGTGTATTCGAGCAGCGTTCTTGCCGGGTTTCCTGATTTGAAGGCCCAGGAATTGATGGCGCTGTTTTTCCAGTCGACGCCCATCCAGACCGCTTTCCTGAAGCGGACATCATTCATGGGCCAGCGCCGCACATTGAAGTAATACTTGTGAAGGACGGATGGGTCATACGTCTCCTGATAGGTGAGCTTGGGGTTGTTCTTCAAGGTAGGCTTGGCCTCATCATAGAGTTGGGCCATATCGATTTCCCCTTTTTCGAGGGCAACCAGCCGCGCTTCGTCCGAGCGATAGAATATCCATTCCACGCGATCGATGTAAGGCTTTGGGCCCCAGTAGCCGTCAAACCGCTCCATGACAACTTTCTCGTTCGGTTTCACCTCCACCACTTTAAAAGGTCCTGTACCACAGGGATGGAAGGCAAAGTTGTCTCCCCATTTCTCCACCTCTTCCGGAGGGATGATGCCTCTCAGAGACCAGGCCAGCACCCGAATAAGGGAAGAGAACGGCTTTTCGAGCGTGACCCTCACCGTATACTTGTCGATGACGTCCACCTTTTTCAAGCCTTTGATCATCTCCTTGTGCTTAACGGGCTTCCACCCTTTAGGCGTTGTGATCCGCCAATCAAGGTTAGCCTTAACATCGGTAGCGGTCATCTCTCTTCCATTGTGGAACTTGACCCCCTGTCTGAGCTTGATAGTCCAGACCTTATTGTCCTTGGTCTGATAGCTTGTTGCCAGGGCCGGTACCATGCTCTCGAAACCCTTCGGTCCCCAGTTGAAGAGACGATCATATATCAGGTCCTGGCTGGGCGTCGACGTCAGGGTCAGCAGATACCGCGCATCGATAGCGCTCTCTTGCGCCATGCGAACCCCGATCCGCAAAGTGCCTCCGTATTTGGGTTCGGCAGCGAAGGTGGACGAGGCAAGAACCATGAAGCATACCGTCAGCAAGAGCGCGACAATACCGTTTGTTGATATCCATGTCCTTCTCATAGCGTTATCCTCCTTCCAGAGATTTCACGTCCGGAAATGTTCCCCTGTATCTTTTCTCTTCCAGCGCACCCTTTGCATCAACGGACTGTTGAACGTGATAGCGCCTTGTCTTGGGCATTCCTCCACGCAGCAGCCGCCGTACCAGCATTCCTCGGGGTAGAGTATTATTGGCGGTTTGCCCTTCTCCGGGTTTGGTATGAAAACCTCCATCGGGCAGATGTCCACACACCTGTTGCATCCATTGCAGATAGCAGGGTTGAACAGCACAGGCCTGCCGGGACCGGGCATATTAGGGACAGCGTAAGCCTTCTCTTCAATCTCCTTCACGACGCCTCCTTGTTTATTCTTCGTTACTTTTTGAGAAACCCTTTGTAATCGTTATTCTGTTTCTCGTAGTTGTCACTCAGAGGACCCCAGAAACCGATGGGAAGCTCTCCAATGCGCACTTGGCCGTTCTTCTGCTCGACGGTGATGAACTTGTGCCATTCAGGCGGATCCACATCGGGATAATCCTGCCTCACGAAGCCCAACGAGCTACTGCT
>JADGQN010000188.1 GCA_017881765.1 Syntrophobacterales bacterium
TCGCGAGCCTCTGTTGCAGTTCGGTCAGATCTTTCTCTTTGGCTTTTGTAGGGCTGCCGGCGCGTGCAGGGAATGTGTCACCCATGCTGGGGCTGAACATATCTTTGCGCACCCAGACATAGAGCGGTTCGCCCGGAGTGCTCATATACTTTACGTTCCTGCCGTACACGTATTCTACGCCATCGATGACGCGGACGTCCCCCTCCAGCGGCCCCGATTTCCGGGCTCTTATTGCATCTTGCGCGTAATCCGGGGGTTTAACGGGACCGTGACTGCAGGAGACAAGAAAGAGACTGACAAAAATAACGATCAGCTTAAGCAGGCCTTCGTTCAGCAGTGAAGGAACAACCGGCGTGGTGCGCATCATAGTCATGTATGTCACCTCTGAATACCAGCATTAGGCGCTATTGAGGCACTATGGGTCTCTTCGAGCAGCTTCACAGCGCTGTGTAGATAAGCATCGCAGCAATAATGCGCGCTGCTGCAAGAATCAAAAGCTCGTGTCGGTCGGGAGCTATGCTGTTCTTGTCTTCTTTCTGTTCGATCTTATACCCTCTGATCACTCTCGCGTTTCCCTTGCCAGTGGTCATTCATTTCATTCTCTTCAGGCCAATCACTCACTGCTTCTTTGCCAAACGGACGGGTATTTCCGGGCCACCCTCATGAAGATAAGACTCAGAACAAAGAAAGCTGCTGTCAAAAGCATGAACCAAAATTCGTCATAATCGCTTCTCAGCGGATGGAACAGATAGCTCAGTTCACGCACGTTTCCAACGCTTAGGCCGTGAATGAGCATGATGGCAAAGCCCAAAGAGCCGAACCTCGTAATTCTGGAGCACTCCTTCAAGCTAATACGTCGTATGGAAAACCCCTCAAAAAGCCCTCTCCAACCCTTTAGGGACGCTTTGTCCGGTAAGAGCTGAGGGATGTTAAAACTGTCGTTGAGGAATGAATCTCCATGCTTCGAGGCGAGAAACTTCTCTTCCTTCCTTAGCGTCGGCCCGTATGACCAAAAGAAAAGAAACGGGTATGCCACGAGCAGATAGGGATTGCCACTCAAGACACATAAACTGCAATCAATCAAATAATTGGCCAGATAATAGGGATGCCGGACAATGGCATACACGCCTCTGTTGCAGAGAACCACATTGCGTATCAGGACGCCTTTGGCGACTACATGCAAAAAGCAGCCGACGGCAAGTAGAGAAAATCCAATCACTGTGCTGACGACGTTACGACCATAAAGTGCAGAAGAGATAAGGCAACATAGGATGATGAGATCTCGAAGGTTGCTCCTGGTAAGCAGATGTTTTTCGGTTTTCAAGGCAGTCCCCTCCTGAACGGCTTGGCTCCCGCCAATTGCCACACTCTGTCCAAGGTTCATCTCTTCAGGTAGACGAGATCGGTGGGGGAAAACCCGTCTCCCTTTCTGGCCGTCGCCCAGGCCGCATCCACACCAAAGAGTTCCGCGACCTCGACCTCTCCCCTGTATTCCCCTTTGACCTTCCCGAGCGGCACTTTGGTCGCTGCGTCGATAATCTGTTCACCGGGTGAATAGACTTCAAGAGTGTCTCCCTTCTCCAAACCCGAAAGTCTACCAGCATTGATGAAAATCTTGCCTTGCTCCGTTGAGGCTACTCGGGTGTGCCAGTCCAGCGAGAGGATGGACTTCAGCACTTCTTCGGCGAGGACTTCAATGTCCATCGCCTTCATGCTCTCCATTCGCGGGCTTGTCTCGTGCTGACCGGTCAGAAGGGCGGCATCGCCGTTCAGTTGCCTGAGAATCAGCCCAGTCTCCGCATTGTAAACGGTAAGTGAGATCTTCGTGTTAGACGTAAGGGTACCCTTCACCACGGCCTGTATGCCATGGAGTTCGTCGAGATTCTTCATGGCCTCCGATTGAGCGATGTCGTCGCGAAAACCGACCGTGCCGGGGTCAAGGCAGATGATCCTGCCCGTGCTCTCCAGCGTTGTGATGAGCCTACCGGTGACACGCTCCGCAAGCTGCTCGGATTTGGGATCTGTCGTGCCGGTTATCCGCAAAACAAGCACATGCCGTTTGATTCTTGGCGACGGGTAGTTAAATGCGGGTGCCGGAAGAGATGCCTTGGAGGCCATGGCGACAGGAGTTGCGGAGACAGGTTGGGGGGAAGCCGCGGAGATGGGTTGAAGGGGTGGCATCTGCGGTAGTGTGCCCTTCTTCTTCAACTCCTCCTCGAGCTTTGCGATCCTCCCTTCCATCTCCTTCTCTTCTTTGGTGGGGCCCGGAGCCCGCGCGCGCAGCGACTCGAACAAACCGGGAGAGTACTGATCTTTACGTATCCAGACATACTCCGGCTCATAGGGCTGGCTCATATACCTCCTGTTTTTGGCATAAATATATTCGACGCCGTCAGTAACTCGAACGTCTCCCGGTTTTGGCTCGGCCTCCTGTTGCTTCTGAACCGTTGCGGTTTTTGCCATCTTCTGGGAATCGGCAGTGCTGTTCTTGTTCGCAAAGGGGACGTGGCTGCAGGACACGAGAAGCAGTGCAGTCAAAACGATGCCCATAAGGTTTTTCATTCATTCCTCCCTGTGCCGTTTCATCATCCTTCATGGATTAACAGGTTATTTTTATAATACTGACCGCGCCGACCACGAGGGCATGCCTAGGGCGGCCCAAACAGGTTCGGACCCATCATCTCGAACTCCATCCCGCCGTGACCCATAGGTATCCGGTCGAGCTTTTGGACTTGCTCCGGCGTCAGGATTCTTCTCCCCTCGATCATCATCTGAGCCATTCTATCCATGAGCTTTTGGCGGAGGGAGATCAACTCCTTCTGCTTCGCGAGAAGAGTCGCCTCGTCGACCTTGGGGTCGGTGAAGAGCATCCGCATCTCCAGGCCTTTCTGAAGTACCTCATACCTGAGACCCCGGGTCTCCTGAAAAGTACGGTCGGCCATCTCTCTCATTTTGCTCAGCTGTTCTTTTGAGAGGTCGAGCAATTGAATGGGACCAATTCCACCGGGAAAGGCAACCCCCGGTCCGCCCCGAAGCCTGTCCGGACCTTCCGGCCCCTCGCCGAACATGAGTGGACCGCCAAATCCGGGTCCCGGGTGATCCCAGAAATCCGGTGATCCAGGGGGACGTCCTCCGTCGTGGAACCTGGGGCCAAACGCAAATACCGTCGTCACCAGGGCAAGAATCAACACAAGTACCACCCCGAGGTACAATTTTTTCTTCATGTCCACCTCCTCGTACAGACTGTCGGTCTCGTCATCTTGTTTCACGCCCATTCCAAGCCCCTGATCCATATATACTCTAATTGTCGGGGGCTATCCATAAACTGATGTTATGTATGCTTAACGGAATGTTAAGTTCGGTGAATATTATAGGAGAAAACTTTACAGTTCTTTACGAATTCTCGACTGAAAGGGGTTTGAAAATGGCTCCGGGTTCCATACATTCCGCTGCTCAAACAGGGAGATATTTCCTTCCGGGAAAAATTTGCCGGTACCACTTCCGAGGCGGCCAGCCTCAAGAAGCTTACCTACATGAGTTCGTCATGGGCTACACTTGCAGGCCGGCACCCAGAAGAGTCTGAATATTCGTCTGAGACCAGCCGTTGTTGGAGCTTGACTGCATGTAGGATTTGATCGCGTTGCTCAACATCGCAGCGATGCTCGTCGCGGACGTGCTACTCTGAGATCCGCTTCCGCTGGTCGATGAAGCCGTCTTCTGATCATTTTCGAGGGCCTGCAGGAGTGTCTCCAGGAGCTTATCTCCAGTATTACTCGCCTGCGCTGAACCGGTCCCGTTTGCCATCGACGCCTCAAACTCGCTCTTGCTTATAGAGCCGTCCCCATTGGTGTCCAGCGTACTGAAGAGATCGTCCGCACTGGATCCGCTCTGAGATGCCTGCGCCTGCTGGTCCGTTTGAGCCGCAGCCAGCAACTCGCTCTGACTGATGGTTCCGTCCCCGTTGGTATCCAGCGAGTTCATGATGTTGTCCACGTTGGATCCGCCATCCGAAGAGTTCGCCATTACCTGGCTCAGCTCATCCTTGCTTATCTTTCCATCACTGTTTGTGTCAGCGTCGCTGAACAGTTGCTTCACGAAATCAGCGGAGGACATGTTGCTCATCCCGGCCATCATCGGAGGAGGTCCTTGGTGCGCCTGCCGATTGGCCTTATCGCCTGCCGCAAATTCGCTCTGGCTGATGGAGCTATCTCCGTCGGTGTCCAGTTTGCTCATAATGTCGTCCGCGCTCGGCCCGCCTTGAGGACCCTTGGCCACCATCTGAGTCAGTTCATCCTTACCTATTTTCCCATCACCGTTCGCGTCAATCTTACTAAACATGCGCTGCTGCATCTCTGCCCGCGCAATCTGACTGAAACTGCTTGAACTACCGATCGCACTAATCATCGTTTGCCTCCTTTTTTGGTTTTGAGCAACTTGAAGCTGGCCGCTGATCTGTGTACCTTGCAAGTACCGGCCTCGCTCCCTACCAGGCTGAAGTGCGAGTAAAGGCTCCGTAAAGTCTTGTGAAGAACAGATAGGGATGGCTTTACAATTCTTTACAAGAAATCGGCGCGAAACTAATGTAAAATCTTTGCAAGACTGAAGAGCGAAGAGTATCGCATATGGAACGTGTTCTTGTCATAGACGATGACGTGGCTTTGTGCGAACTGCTGACAGAGTTTCTGGCTCCGGAGGGCTTTCAAGCAGAGAGCGCTCACGACGGAGAAAAGGGGCTGGAGAGGGCTTGTAATGGCGATTACGACCTGATCGTGCTCGATGTCATGCTCCCGGGGATAAACGGCTTTGAGGTGCTTCGCCAGCTGCGCACCAAAGCCGGCACACCGGTTGTCATGTTGACGGCGCGCGGCGAGGAAGTGGACAGGATCGTCGGGTTGGAGATCGGGGCGGATGATTATCTGCCGAAGCCTTTTAACCCACGTGAATTGGTTGCACGCATGCGTGCCATTCTGCGGCGCACAAGACAGGAGCGGGAACAGGCGGTGCCACCCTCGATGTCCAAAATGCTGCGGGTGGGCAACGTAGAAATAGATATGGGTGCACGGCTGGTTTTCCGCTCCGGTGAGCGGATTGATCTCACCTCGGTCGAATTCAACCTTTTGGGGATTCTGTTAAGCAGGGCAGGACAACTCATACCGCGAGAGGAGCTGATAAAGACCGTTCTCGGCCGCTCACCCTACCCCTATGACCGCAGCCTTGATGTCCACATCAGCAAGCTGCGCAAGAAACTCGGCCATAACATGTCAGGCGTGGAGCGCATAAAGACCATACGCAACGTGGGCTACCTCTATGCACTCGCCCCGGCATCAGATACAACTGAGAAGGCGTAGGAAAGACCTGTGAAGAAGCGGAGCATCTTTCTAAAGATATACCTTTGGTTCTGGCTCACTACTGCCCTTATTCTTGTCGCGCAAATCGGTTTTCACAGACTTACGGAGACGGACCACCCGATAGCTCTCCACTTGGAGCGGACCTTGAAGCCTGTTCTGTCGATGTACGGACGTACAGCCTTGCAGTATCATCTCCGTGGAGACCGCGCGGCATTACGGAGTTGGACCGATGAGCTGAAAGCCTCAACCGCCTTGAATGCTTACCTCGTCGATCCGGAGGGTCAAGACGTCACCGGAGCTCCCCTATTACCAGAGGTGAGGGCGGTGGCAGCGCGAGCTCGACAATCGGGCGAAACTGAACTCTCTTTATTAAAACACAGGGTATTACTAGCACTGCCCCTGGCTGCCGAAGATGGCAGCTCCTTTTACGTGGTTGCCGATATGTCAGGGAAGGCCTTCATTCCTCCTCCGCGAAGGAGCCCTTTTCTTGAGGCATTCCGGCTGCTCATGGCTCTTGCCGTGTCGGGCGGTGTTTGCTACGGGCTTGCCCGTTATCTGACCTCACCGGTTGTCAAGCTCCGTGAGGCGACACAACGGTTCACCGGTGGTGACCTGACAGTGCGAGTTGGCAAGGAGGTAAGCAGGCGAAAGGACGAATTCTCCGGGCTTGCCGAGGATTTTAACCGTATGGCAGAGCGTATCGAATCTTTGATGACGCAACAGCGACAGCTGCTTGGCGACATTTCTCATGAACTCCGATCCCCGCTTACGCGGCTGAATCTCGCATTGGAACTTGCACGACGACAAATGGGAATGGATGCCGTGACGTCCCTCAACCGGATCGAAACGGAAGCTGAGCTACTCGAAGAAATGATCGATCAGGTTCTCACCCTTACCCGTTTGCAAGGGGGCATAGAGGCAGTCCCGATGACATCCGTCGATGTAGAAAAACTAGTGGCGGAGATAGCAGACGATGCGGACTTCGAAGCCCATGCCCGTAGCTGCACCGTGAGGTTTGCCGAAAGCGTACCCTGCACGGTATCGGGCAACGAAGAGCTGCTGCGCCGGGCCGTCGAAAACATTGTGCGCAATGGCGTTCGATATGCCCGGGAAAACACCACAGTAGATATTTCCGTTCGGCTGACCACAGAGGATTCAGTCTCATGCGCAGAGATCACTGTTCGTGATTACGGCGCGGGAGTCCCGGAAGAGGAAATCCCTCACCTGTTTCGGCCGTTCTACAGGGTATCCAATGCTCGCGAACGACAAACAGGAGGCGCAGGTCTTGGCCTTGCCATTGCTGAACGCGCAGTGAACCTCCATCGTGGCTCCATTAAGGTCTCGAATGCCACGGATGGCGGATTAATCGCCGTCATACGATTACCCTTGCCGTCTGGCCTTCCGGCCTCCGGCACGTGAGGCCATTATTCCAGTTTATGATTGAACAACGGCTCATCTCTATGCGTGTTTTATGAAATCATCAAGACTCTTTGCAAATGGCCCATCTATTTTACCACTTGCAACATTCACTCCCGCAATTATTGGCCAGAATCACGCTTCCAGGAAGTAGCAAATGAGACTGCGTGATCTATCGGGAACACGTGCAAATATTCGTTTTCAGGCATACTGAAGTGAGTTGAAGATTACGCTTTGAAACGACGTAACAATGCGTATCAGTGGCTTGGCTCTGCCGCCTCCGCCTGGGTGCCTTTGATAGGCACTTCTTCTTCATTGCATTGATGAGTGTTAACGATTCCATAGCCGAGGGAAGAACCTTCCTGTTCGTGCCGCATATACACGGTATTCGTTTTGAAATTTCTCTAACATCACCTTTTCCTCCCGGATGACAAGCTGGTGCCAGACTGGGTGCAGCAATATAGCGAAGAACAGGATAATCCAGGAATTGAAGTACAGAGCTATGGATGGGACTATAAAGGTAATCCAAGCGGCGTACATAGGATGACGAAACCATTTGAAAGGGCCCATGGTGCAGAACTCTTCTTTGGCCCACCAGTTTCGCAGGGTCCGTATGGTCCAGAAAAGTAGCCCCAATCCGCTGGCAGCAAGCATCACGCCGATAACTTTTACAGGTGTCTGATTGGCAAATATCTCTACATGTCCCAGTACGTGGTCCACCCAAACAGCCAGCCTTAACCATACAATGCTAATGACCGCGCCCATCGGGCCGACGCCAAATAGTTTTTGTCGTCTGCTGATATTCATCAAGCGCTCCTTCGAATCGATGTTACCTGATTTCAGCCATCAAAACAACATGCCCACCAATTGAATCACGGTGCTGCTGGTAGTTTCTGACATTAGAATATCAACCGCAAGGAATGGGAACAAGAAATGTGTGATGAAGTGGTTGTTTAATGTGATGAAGAGGTTATTTGTGCTCCAGTTGATAGCCAATATCGAACAAAAGCCATGCTGGTTCTTTCCGGCACTCTATCATCAACGAGGGAGGAGGTTCTGCATGGAACGGTTCCCCATTACCACCGCAACTCTCCAACCACGGGAAGCAAGGTCAGATTCACCCTTCCAGGAAGTACTTCACCTCAAAGAGTATCGCTGCCTCTTCTGTTTTTATGCGTTTCCGGGCGGCTCATTCGGGATCCCCTTTCGGGATGACCGGCAGCAAGAGATACGACGGATACTTTTCGCTGTGGTAGATCTCATGAAGTGTCGTTTTACTGCTACAGAGGTGATACGGGAAATACTCAACATTAGTAAAGCCAGCTGTGCCGGTCGGGACATCCATGCTCGTGATATCGATACAGATTCGATGACCTTTCTCGAATAGATTTGCGGTGGATAAAATCTCGATCGCGTACTCGTTGATCTCGCCAGGGACAACAGGTTTCGAGGCCTCCTTCGTGAGCGGATGCCAAGGCCTCCACGGCTTTGACCTCTCAGGATCGAGAGCCCTGTGCGAGGCCTTGAGCCAGCCTCTCACCAGCTCCCTCTCCGGAAGCTCAGCCGGAACCGAGGTTTCACCTTCTCTAGCTGTTCTTACCGATACATCCGGTCCCACATCCTTGAGTATCACTATCCAGTTCGTATCCTCGCGGTTAATTGAGGCATGGAGATGCAAAGCACTCGGACCGGCAATCAGCGTATCCTCGGGCAAAGGATCGGTGATGTATCTAAGACGTTGGACGGTCCGTGTCTGTGTAAGCGGCATCTGGACAAACGCATCCGGTTCCTTGCTACCGTCGCGACTGGAAGGCACGAAAGGTTCCTCGCGCAGGCGCTCCCAACTGTCAAGATAATATTTCTTCCATTGGGTCTCGGGCAGAG
>JADGQN010000189.1 GCA_017881765.1 Syntrophobacterales bacterium
CCGATCGAGCATCCCGCGCCGTACGATATTCACAACGAAGGGACCACGCCCGGGATCAGAAAGGTGATCTCGCTTCTCGACGAGGAACGCATCAGTGTAAGGGAAGGCTTTGGTTATAGGCCTAACCACTATCCCCTCGAGGATTACTATGACGAGACACGACCCAACGAGTGGATGTACCCCAGGGAGTCCAAGCAACTCCTGATGGCAAGCCGGCTCTGGTCCGAGAAGATCGATTACCGCCATCGCTACGTGACAGAGGATATTGCGTGTGGTCTGGCTTTCCTCGTGTCGGCTGCCGCGTTTGCAGGAGTGGACGTTCCAATCGCCCGTTCGCTCCTCACCATCGCCGGGGTGGTGGCCGGGACCGACTTCATGAAGACAGGGAGAACCCTCAATGCCCTGGGGCTGTCAACGCTGTCCATGGAGCAGTTGAAGAGGCTCCTCGTGGAAGGCGAGTAGCCTTCGTGACGAGGCAGGCGTATGATACGCAGGGACAATTCGGCTGTTTCGAGAAGGAGGTGACGGCAGGAACAAAGATTGCGGCAGTATTCATTAAATGTTGGACTTAAAACAGGGGGAGGTAATTATGAAAAGGGAGAGACTCATAGCGTTATCGATTATCGTCTTCTTCATGTGCGGTTTCACGGCCGTCTTAAGTGGAGTGGCAAGAAGCCAGGCAACCATACATCTTAACTACGCAAACTTCCCACCGGAGGGAACGTTTCCATGTGTGCAGATGGAGAGGTGGGCAAAAGAGGTAGAAAAGCGGACTACCGGCAAGGTGAAGGTCCACACATTTCCGGGAGGCACACTCGTTAGCGCAAAGAACATGTTTGACGGTGTCCAGTCGGGAATCACTGACATCGGAAACTTTGCAATGAGCTACCAGCCCGGCCGCTTCCTGGTTTCAGAGGCAATTTCCCTTCCTGTCGGATTTCCCAGCTCCAAGGTTGCAAGCATGGCTTTGTATGATTTACTCGAAAAATACAATCCTAAAGAGTTTGAGGGCGTAAAGATACTTGCCGCGTTCACATCTCCACCCTCCAGCTTCATGACCAAAACGCCCGTAAGAACTCTTAAAGACCTGAAAGGCATGGAAGTAAGGGTATCCGGGACCCTGGCGGATGCGGTCCAGGCACTGGGTGCTACACCCGTCGCGATGCCCCAATCTGACACACCTGAGGCGATCCAGAAGGGTGTGGTGAAGGGCATCGTCTCTTCCATTGAAGTCCTCAAAGACTTCAACTTTGCCGCTTACTGTCCGTACACGACCATAGTCAACATAGCCCTCACCGATTTCACGGTGGTCATGAACAAGACTAAATGGAATTCACTTCCACCCGACGTAAAAAAGGTATTCGATGATCTGAAACGGGAACAGTCGGAATGGACAGCCAAATATGTGGACGATCACGTGACGGAAGCCGTGGCCTGGTCAAAACAGAAGTATAATCACCAGGTGCTGCAGCTGCCCGCGTCCGACAAGGCAGAGATACCAAAACTGATGAAACCGATAATCGATGAGTATATCAAGAGGGCCAAATCCGAGGGTTTGCCGAGTGCGGAGATCGTGAAAGACGTTTATGCCTTAAAAGCAAAGTACGAGAAGGTCTATAAGGAGTAAGGTAATTCCGGGCCTTCTGATCGCAGGATACGGCGCAGAGTCGACTCGTGCCGCGGGCGTGAAAACAATCAATCGCCATGAGACCGACGGCTGGGCCTCAAACAGAGTGGACCATAAAAGAGCTCTTCGTCATAGTAATTGACTTTTGAAGATGGGACCCCACGGTCCCGTGAAAGAAATTGGCCTGAGGAGGGCGTTCAAAGTCCTGTCTGGACATCACCGGGCGTATCTGATACAAATAAGGGTATGTCGGTCAAATGGTGGGATAATGCGCAGGCGAGGATGATGAAAGAGCCCGGACACATGTATTTCCGGCCCGTAACGGGTTGCCTTCTTCTCGCGCTGCTGTTGATCCTGCTGCATCAACCCGTCGCGGCGTCATCTCCCACAGACGATTTGAGCCCTGTAACCGCTGCGGCGATGAAATTGGTACAATTTTGCATCGAGCCCAAGAATGGCCTTGATGAACAGGCTGTGGCTACCCTTGTGGATCACGTCCTGAGTTCGAAGCAAGACAGGGAGTACGCCCTTCCGACATCCCTGGAATGTACCGGGGCTTATTATGAATTCGACACGAAGATCGCCTTTCCTCGATTCATCGAGTACTCGTACAACCCTCTTATCCCGGCGGTGATCACGAGACCATCTTCTCTGCGTTACTCCTCTTGGACCGCCCCCCGAGGTGAGACTCAAACGTTGCCCAACAGTTGGAAACCGGCTGCTCCCGCCGGAGTTCCGATCGTCATCCAGAGCATGCAGCACGAGTCCGACACCCCCGACCTCAACAGCGGTGTCTATCATGAATACGATTTGAAAAGAACGCTCATCCTGCTCAATCACAAGGGACACCAGGTAATGGTCTCCGTATCAAAACAGATCAATACCTCCAATGTCGGGAAAAAAGGGATTATTCTGGGCAATGACAGCGACTGGAACTACTACTACTCAGGACAACCCGGAACTCCAATGACTGGTCTTGGATGGGTCAAGTCCTACATCTACGATTATTTTTCCATTGGTGTTTATGTGGACACCGCACCACCCATGGTCAGGACCGGTGTTTTTCAATGGCTGCGCGCCGGCTGGACGGGGATTAACTTTGTTAAACCAAGCCACATCCTTGGCGGGCTGAAACGCTTCGCCCGCGATAGTAAACTGATCCTGGAATCCCCTCGTCTTCCTGCCCCCAATCAGATGATCTCCACTTACCAATTGCTTTCGAATATGCCGGCAGCCGATTTGATCAAGAAATATGCTGCCTTGCAGCAAGCGCAACGATCTTTGGCCATCCAGCTCGGCAAAATCAGCAAGTCCGATGGAGAAGAGCAACTATCCTTTGCCAACACTCCAAAAGAGCAGATGGTTGAAGAGCTTATGCTGGAGTATCTCAAAACGACGCTTGGGAGAGATTCCAGAGGCATCCCATAATCCTTCTGCAGCTTCTTTCAGTTTTCTCATGGACAAAATGCCTCCCTTTCTAAAATTGTTATTGACGTAAATTCAGAGGCTTTGGATATGATGTCACTCACTTGTTGAGCAGTGGGTGACACCTGGGCAGCACCTTCAAGGCGTGTAGGATCGTGCTATGTTTCTTAGATGCCCATAAACCTAACAGGGGTGGGTTCATTCCTGGATCGTGGCCAACGAAACAGGCAAATATTTCTTGACAGCCTCCTTGAACTCCGCCGCCCTGAGGGCACTGGGGAAGTCAAATAAATAGTACCCGTGCTCGCTTAGAAACTCCTTCGTTGCTCCTCTAACCGGCTGGAAACCAGCTATCTCACGTGCCAACGCTTTTACCATGGCACCCACTTTTCTATCTTTCCCGACGACATAAATCTTTGCTTCAGCCATGCTGTAATCCTACCTGCCATTGACAATTAGCATCTAATGCCAATGGCTCAGCCGCTTCATACTTCTTATATCCATATATTCCTCATTTTATGACCATAACAGTGAAGTCGTTAACTTGGCTAACTTCGCTAATCTCATTCGCCGGCGCTGAAGACATTAGGGGTGTCCTACTGACCTCGCATCAGTAGGGTTATCTTGTTTCTTTCGAAAAGAACTTCAAAAAGGCAATCATGGTCTGTCTGTTATAATTCGTAACCTCTGGCACCTTCTGGTCCGGCATCCTTTCCTGCAGGAGATGGTAAAGTTCCCTGTCAGATATCTTCTCGTAATCCGTTGTTATCCACCCCTTAGTATTCACCTTAATCATATAAGTATTAACGCATAATGGAGAAATTACTTAAGTCTTTGGCCGGGCACTGCCATTCCGATGGATATCGATCCTCATGTACCGCCCTGCTATGGCAGGTCCACTCTATGAGGTTGCGGGTTTTTCTTCTTGAATCCTGCCAAGCAGCAGCGCACTCACGATTATAATCGGTAACCCTCGCTTTCTCAGTACTTGAGCGAATACGCAAGTAGGCAGGTGAGTGAAAGGTGTCGACTGCTTCCTGAATTCTTCACTTCTCCTGTTTTGCTTCTTGACCACTGTTATGGATGGTAATGGTGAGGGCCGCGGTAGGCCTTGGCCCGCCGTTGGCTTTGAGCTGCCGGCTTGCGCCACTCTTTTTTGATAACGTCCGGGCAACCGGCACCGGGAAGGGTCAAGACCGTTGACGATCTACACAGAAATGCTTAACGTGGATTTATCAGAGTTGGAAGATTCACCGCCGGCACTCTGAGCCCCACCAGGCGAGGTACCGTCATGCAAGTCTACATTGCGCACCCTGCCTTCACAGAAGGGCAGACGGAGTTCAAGGAACGGTTCATTGCCCGGCTGAAGGAACATGTTGGCAAGCTTAAAGATTGCGGACCGATCACCCTTATTGACCCTTTCCACTACGCACCTGACGTTGAAGGAAGCATAGAGCATAAGCTAGCTTCGTCCAGGGAGATCAAGAAGACGTGCCTCAACCTGCTGGATGGATGCAAGCTCCTCATCGCAGTGGTGGATGACAACGACACCGGTACGGCATTCGAGGCGGGCTACGCTCACCACATGGACATGCCGATCATCCTCGTATCGAAAGGTACCTGCGACTCGGCAAACGCCATGCTCCTCGGCGCAGCCCATGCGAGGTTCGACAATGTCCTCGATGAATTCCAGCTCTCCCTGCTGGCCGGTCTGATCGAGTGGCACTACCTCCTGCTCTCGGGACCGTGGCTGGTTCCGGGAAAGAACTGATAGCGTTGAAAATAAGGAGATAAAGATGCCGGGTAGTTACGTGGAGGAGACTCATAACGGACCAAAGTCGATTGAGGGGGTAAGCACAGGTACAGCGGGATTCGTCGGTCGCGCCGAGAAAGGCGTGGACAATAAACCTGTTCTCATTACCAGTTGGGCGGAGTTTGTGCACGAGTTCGGGAGGTACACGCTTGATACGCCGTATCTCGCCCCTACCGTCTGGGGTTTTTTTGAAAACGGCGGAAGCCGCTGTTTCGTGGTCAAGACTACGGGCACGGACTACATAGGCGCGGATAGCGGAATGGGGAACTCCACCGGTCTTCCGGTGCTCAACGAAATTGATGAGGTCTCCATCGTCTGCATCCCGGGAATCACCTCCCCTGAAGTCCAGAATGCCCTGATCGCTCACTGTGAAAAGAATAGATACCGATTTGCGATCCTCGATTCTATTAAGGGAACTACCGTCGCCGGAATAAAGGCGCAGAAGGAGGCTGTGGTCTCACAGAGGGGCTACGGAGCGCTCTACTATCCCTGGATAAAAGTGTCTATCGAAATAATAATAGACGGCAAGATCAACACGGTACAGGAGCTTGTCCCTCCCAGCGGATTTATCGCCGGAATCTACGCACGGACGGATATTGCGAAGACCCCTGCCAGCGAACTGGTACGTGGTGCCCTCGGAGTGGAGGTGGGCGTCACGAAGGTGATCGAGGACGAATTGAACCCTTTGGGAATCAACTGTATTCGCTCGTTCCCTGCCAAGAGGGTCAGGGTATGGGGTTCCAGGACGATCTCGGCCGATCCGGAATGGAAATATGTAAATGTACGCCGGCTTCTCCTTTTCATTGAGAAGTCGATAGATAGAGGAACCCGGTGGGCCGTCTTCGAGCCGAACGACGAAAAGCTCTGGGCTAACGTGAGGGCTTCGATCGCTGGGTTTCTCTCAGAGCTCTGGCGAGAAGGAATGTTGATGGGGGCAAGGCCCGAAGAAGCGTTCTTTGTGAAATGCGACAGAACGACGATGACCCAGGATGATGTTGATAAGGGCAGGCTCATATGCCTGATTGGCGTCGCGGCAATAAAACCCGCAGAGTTTGTAATCTTCCGCATCGGTCAACAGGTGGGCGGTTCACCGGTGCTGTAGCCGCTGCGGACTTACTTCCTGAAGTCCGCAACCCAGTTGCTTATAAAGAAATTGAAGATTATGGATGGCAATCGGGACGTAAAGGGTCTATTCGGGTGTACGGAGATACGTCCGGGCAGAGAATAACCCCCGCCTTAAGTGGAATGGTTGAAACCAGGCTGCAAAGCCCGGCCATACCCCCAACCGGGGGTAGGCCTTATTGGGATGAAATAATAACTTTTGTCTTTTGGAGATCACCCGGGAGGGCACCTGGTGCCTGGCGGCGCTCGTACACAGGTTGATCCTCAGGTGACGGGAGTTATTTTGCACAGATAGCACTTCAGCGGCTCCGCGCCTGAGTCCGGGTCGAAGTGCTCGTCGCCGAAGAGCAGGTTGACGCTCGATTCCTTCCAGCGATAATCGGGAGGCGCCGCCTCGGGGTACCACCATGCATGATCGGCGTCGACCACGTCGGGTGCAACGCGGTCGGAGAGCTCCGCCCGGAGTTTGACCTTGCCGTAGGGCGACTCGACCCACACCCAGTCACCGTCCAATATACCGAGGGAGGCGGCCGTGGCGGGGTGTATTGCTACTACGGGGTCGGGGCGGCGCTTTCGCAGCGACCCGACCTGGTGCATCTCGGAATGGAAAAAGTTCAACCGCTTTGAGCCGGTCATGAGGATGAGGGGGTATTCCTTGGCAAGCTCCGGCGCCGAGACAGGCGAGAGGGGCGGCTCGACGTAGACGGGCAGGGGCGGCCGCCCCTCGTGCTCGGCGATGGTCGAGTAAAACTCGAACTTGCCCGTGGGCGTACGGAACCCGCCCTCCTCGTGCTTCCTGTAGCGCATCTCGCCGAGGAGGATATCCTTTTCTTTGAACTCCTCGAAACGCATCCCCGTCCCCTCGCAGAGCCAATCGAGGTAGGCATAGCGGTCCGGCCAGGGGAAGGCGTCGTGAAGACCGAGGCGATGGGCCACCTCGAAGATCACGTCCCTGTCGTCCCTCGTCTCCCCGATCTGTGTGAGCTTCTTTCGGGTGAGGACGCACCATATCTTGTGCATGAACACGATGTCGTCCTGTTCCAGCCAGTGGGCGGCGGGCAGCACGAGGTCGGCGAGTTGGGCGGTGGGCGTCATGAACATGTCGGAGACCACCGTGTATTCCATGTAGTCCTTCAGGGCCCGCTCTATCGTGAGGCCCTGGGTGAGCGTAAGGAGGGGGTTGGCGCCGACGATCCACATGGCGCGCACGCGGTAGGGCTCGCCCGTTATAACCGACTTCCAGAACATGGGCGCGTGGCAGCCGGGCGTGAAGCGGAATCTGTCGCCGCTAATGATGCGCGCCTTTTTTTCGGGGGGCAGGAATTGGACGCCCGCCACGCCCATGTCGATGAGGGGCGACTTCGGCCTGATCTCCTTCGGCGGCACCCAGAAGACGTTCCCGCCCGGCACGTCTATGCTGCCCGTAAGACCCATGAGGATGAGGAGCGCCCTGCCGGTCTGGAAGCTGTTGACACCCATGTCGATGCCGTTGCCCCACTGGAGTCCCGCGGGCCTTGTGGTGGCAAAAGTCCTCGCCGCGTCGCGGATGGCGAATGCGCTTACCCGCGTGACGGGCTCCGCCCACTCCGGCGTGAAAGGCCGGACATGGGCGGCCAGGCGGTCGAAGCCGAAACCGTATTTTTCTACAAACTCGTGGTCATATATTTCTTCGGTGATGATGACGTTAATCATGGCAAGGGCCAGCGCGCATTCACTTCCGGGCCTGAGCTGGAGCCAGTGATCGGCGGTCTCCGCCGGGCCGATGCGCCTCGGGTCGACGACGATCACCTTCTGGGCCTTCCTGAGCGCCCTGTTGAACATGCTCCCGCACATGCCGTCGGCCGCCCCCGTCTCCGTGTGGTTGCAGCCCCAGTTCATGATGCAGGCAGGCGTCCTGCCACCGAAGCCGTAGATGTCGACGATGGGAAGGCCGCCCAGGGTGATGTTGCTCGCGATTACCCTCGGCAGGTAGCAAAGGTGGCCGGGGCCCACGAAATTGGGCGTGCCGAAAGCGTTGGCGAAGCGGATGGTAAATTCCGTGTAGGGCCTCCCCGTGCCCTGGGCCATGGCAAAATACTCGGACCCTGACTCCCGGCGGACCCGGTCGAGGCGCTCAACCATCCCGGAAATCGCCTCATCCCAGGAGACCCTCTCCCATCTGCTCTCGCCGCGCCTCCCCGCCCTCTTCAGGGGATAGGTGAGGCGGTCCTTGTGGTAGAGTATTTCGGGGGCCGCCGCCCCCTTGGGGCAGAGGTAACCCCTGCTGGTCGGGCTGTCCGGATCGCCCTTAACCTTGACGATCCTGTCGCCCTCGATGTGGACTAGGACCTGGCATACGCCGTGGCAGCCACGGCATGACGATCTGACTACACGCGCTGTGGAAGTCTTCGGGCCCATAGCATCTCCCCTTGGCAATATGTGCCATATCTTCTCATATCCGGCCGGCCCAATTCAATTCCGCAATTCCGTCTTGCAGAAACAGCGCCATAGCCGGCGAACATCTCGCACGTTTCTTTCCGTAATGCGCAACCACCCGGCGAAGGCCACATACTCCACTTGTAGGTGTTACAAACAGTCTGCGCCGGTCGGCTTTCCCCCCGTCGCTCGGGTGCGTGCTTGTGGGTGCTATCTTGAATACAAATTGGTTATCAGACATGG